>JARFRT010000238.1 GCA_029287105.1 Akkermansiaceae bacterium
CGCTGCACAGCCTCGACGGTGATCTGTCCGCCGGCCAGGAGCTCGGGCGCTGGGAACTGATCCTGGATGCCCTCGAGTTCGGCGAGATGCCGCCGGAGGACGAGCCGCAACCGAGCCAGGAAGACCGCAAGGCGATCGCCGCCTGGATCGAAGCCGGACTCAAGGATTACGTCAGCAAGGCGAGCAAGGTCAGCGCGGCGCCGACCGCACGCCGGCTGACCAACTTCGAGTACCAGAACACCATGCGCGACCTGTTCGGGTTCGAGCTGAACCTGATCAAGGACCTCCCCGAGGATCCGCTCAAGCCCTACCACTTCAACAATACGGCGGCGATGATGCTGATGGGCACCGAGCAGATCGACCGTTACGAGGAGGCAGCAAGGAGGATGCTTGTCTCGGCAATCGTGGATCCCCGCGATCCGGAAGTCCACAAGACCGCGAAGAGCTGGGGGTCGTCCGGAGGCAACCTCAACGGCCTCGAGCCGGATGAAATCGGCATCACTGGCAACCGTCGGCACACGGTGGCCAATGGCATGCGGGTGATGGAGTGGCCGGAGACCGGCGAGTTCCGCATTCGGGTCAAGGCGGCCGCCATTTTGCCCGGGGGCTATACCGAAGCTCCGCTGCGGGTAATCATGGGCTACGACCTTGCCGGCAACGGATCGTCGGCCAATCAGTTCGAAACCGTTGGCACCGTCAGGCTGGTCAACGACGCCGATCATCCCGAAGTGTTCGAGTTCCGGGGGCGGGTTGAGAATCACCCGGTGGTTCCTTATTCCCAATACCGAAGGGGAGGAAAGATTGATGGAGCCCTGGTGAAAACCCCGGCCCACCTGACCATCACTCCGCAGAATCTCTTCGACGACGGCACGCTGAACGACAAGCCGGACCCCTTGAGCCGGCCACGGGTCGTGGTGCAGTCGATCGAGTTCGAGGCACCGGTGGCGGATGTCTGGCCTCCCGAACATCACACCCGGATCCTCTTCGCGTCGCCGCTTCGCGATAGCGACCCGGAGGCTTACGTGAAGGAAGTGCTGCGGCGCTTCATGACGCGCGCCTTCCGCCGTCCGGTCCGGGACGAGGAGGTCGCCAATTTTGCCAGGATTTACAAAATCGTCTCCACCCAGCTGGGGCTTGAGACGATGGAGGATGCCATGCGGGAGACGCTGACCATGGTTCTGCTCTCGCCGAGTTTCCTGTATCACACCGTGGCCGAAGAGGACGGGGAGCGACACTATGAGCTGGCTTCGAAGCTTGCCTATTTCCTCTGGGGTTCCATGCCGGACCAGGAGCTGTTCGGCTTGGCCGATGCGGGGAAACTCGGCGACTCCACGGTCGTCGAAGCGCAGGTACGCCGGATGCTCGCGGACGGGCGCTCCAAGGACTTCGTCCGTAATTTCACCACCCAGTGGCTGTCCATCGACAAAATGAGGACGGTTCCCATCAACCTCGACCTTTTCCCGCGTTTCCTTTTCACCTACGCCAAGGGCGAGAAGACCGGCGCGGAGGTGGCGAATCGGCCGACCATCCGCGACTACATGATGGAAGAGACCGCCGGATTCGTGGCCGAGCTGATCGGGGGCAACGACAGCCTGTTCAAGATCGTTGATTCCGATTTTGCCATGCTCAATCAGCCCCTGGCCGCCCACTACGGGGTCGAAGGGGTCGAGGGAAACGAGTTGCGTCCGGTGCCGATCAAGCCGGAGCACCGCCTGGGCGGACTGCTGACCCAGGGGTCGGTGCTTATCGGAAACGCCACCGGCACCGCGCCACACCCGATCTACCGGGCGGTCTGGCTGCGCGAGGCGATTCTCGGCGACAAAGTCAAGGATCCGCCGGCCGACGTCCCGGCGCTTTCGGATTCCGCCGGCGAATCGGCCGAGCAGGCCACACGGATCAAGGATCTGCTGCGCCTGCACCGCCAGAAGGAAAGCTGCGCGGATTGCCATGTGCGGCTCGATCCCTGGGGCATCCCTTTTGAACGTTATAACGCCATCGGCAAATACGAGCCCTACGCCGTGCCGGACGGAACCAAGGTCGGCGGCTTCGACGCAAGAAAACATGGAGATCTGGCGGGCTATCTGGAATACGAGGCCAAGATCAAGACCGTCGAGGTGGAGGCTTCCGCCAAGGTGCCTCACGGGCCCGAGGTCGACGGGATGGCGGGTTTGAAAAAATACCTGCTCAAGGACCGGGACGACGAGATTGCCGAGAACGTGGTCCGCCGTCTGCTGGCCTACTCACTGGGTCGCGAACTGACCTACCGGGACCGCTACGCCGTGAAGGGGCTGATGGAGAAATCAGAAAAAAATAACCACCAATTACAGGATCTGATCGTATCGGTCTGTCAGAGCGACCTGTTCACACAAAGAAAAACAAAATGAAACAGAAATCATGGCACATGAATCGGCGCGATATGCTTAAGGGCACCGGCGCGATGCTGGCACTCCCATTTCTCGAATCCATGGCTTGGGCCACGGGGGCCAAGACCTCGGTGTCACTGCCCAAGCGAATGGTGGTGAACTACTTTTCCTACGGAGCCTACATGCCCAACGGGCAGCAGGGGATTCAGAGCCTCGATAAACCTCACCACGACTGGAGCTGGTGGGCCTGCAAGGACGCAGGTCGTCTCACCTTCAACAAGTCATCGGCCCCGTTCGAACCTCTCAAGGACTATGTCAGCTACCTGGAAGGCCTCGACCATGAGGGTGGCTGGAAGCTTGGGGGACACAGTTCGGGCGATGTGTTCGCCACCGGCGCCAATATGTCCGGGAGTGAGACGAGCAACAACATCTCCCTCGACCAAGTAGCGGCGGCGGCGATGGGCCACCATACCCGCCATGCTTCGCTGGTCATGGGTTCCGAAGGCGGCACCGGTTATTATGGCCGCTCCAAGACTCTGTCTCACTACGGTCCCGGTCGCCCGATTCCTTCGCTGAGCAATCCGCAGGATATCTTCGACCGCCTGTTCAGACCCTACGCCGGAAAGAGCGTCGACCGGGTGCGCGAGGAGATGAAGTGCAGGACATCGGTGCTCGATGTCGTCAGGGACCAGTCGAGGGGTCTCAACAACCGGCTAGGCAAAGCGGATCAGGAGAAGATGGCCGAGTATCTCGACTCGATCCGGGCCGTGGAGAAACGCATCGAGCGCAACCGGGAATGGACCCGCCGGCCGCTGCCATCGGTCGACCCCGGCGATCTCAAGCTCGCTGCGACCTACAAGGATCCCGAGGAATACATCCGGTGCATGTACGATTTGCTCTACCTCGCGCTGCAGACCGACCAGACCCGCTTCGCCACCTTCATGCTCGAGAGTGAGAACTCGACGGCCCACGCGGTTGGAAATTTTTCCAACACCGTGCTCAATTACAAGGGCAACACCCACGACATCTCCCACAAGCGGCCCGGCGAATTCTCGGGTCAGTGGGACCATTGGCGTGCCGTCCAGCACGCCTATTTCCTCGAGCGCCTGCGCGGCACTCCGGAAGGCGATGGCAACATGCTCGACCGCACCGTGGTCCTCTGGGGCTCCGCCCACCCGCACGCCGCGCACTCGACCCAGAACTACCCGATCCACCTCGCCGGCGGCAACCACCTCGGCTTTAAGCACGGCAACCTGCACAAGTTCACCGGCGCGAAGAAAAAGCCGCTCTCCAACCTCTTCGTCTCGATGCTCAATGCCGTCGACGTGCCGACGGAAAAGTTCGCCGACAGCACCGGCGAGATGACGGAACTGCTCGGCTAGCGATATCTGATGAAATTCCTACGCCTATTCACTCTGGCTTTCGTAATCATGGCTCCTGCCATGGCTGCGGCAGCGTTGCCTCGGGTTCTGATGATCACCGACAGCGTCCATCGCTCCACGGCACAGGCCGCAGCCGCGGAGTTGAAGGGTCGCGCCACGCTGGTGGTGCCTCAGATTGCTCCCGGCGCCACGGGCACTGCCATCGGGCGCTTGGATGATCTGCTGGGCAAGGGTAAGTGGGACATCATCCATTTTAACTTCGGCTTCGCCGATCTGCGTTATGTCGACCCGGCCACGAAATCCCTTCGGGTGATGAGCAAACACGCCGGCGGCGTCCGGGTCTCGACTCCCGGACAATATGAGAAGAACCTGCGCGCGATCGTTCGCAGACTCAAGGCGACCGGAGCCAAATTGATTTGGGCCAGCACCACGCCGTTGGAGCCTTCGAAGCACGACAGCCTCTTCGACCCGGGCTCGGAATTGACCTACAATGCCATCGCCGCTCGGATCATGACTGAGCACAAAGTTGGCATCAACGACATGCACGCATGGATGCTCGCGAACACGAAAAAGCGTAATGACCCCTTCTCGTTCAAAAAGATCGCGATCCACCAGCCGATTGTGAACAGCATTCTTGCATCGCTGGTCAAGTAGTTGTTAGTTTAATTTGCGGGTTCTAGCGTTGTCGGGAGCGCGCGTCCTGATTTGATTCAAGCTCGCTTTGGGCATGTCAGTGGCTGTCCTGATTCGGCATCGTTGAAGTCGACCGGGGTTAGACTTTCGAGTCCGGCGAGTCGGCGGTTCGGTGCGGCGGCAGGACCTCAGGCAGGTTGAGGCGGGCCACGCCAATCCGGCTGTCGGCCATGCCGTAGTAAACATCGAAACGGTCCGGGGTGCCGAGGTCGCTGCGGCGGTCGATGCCGGTGGGAAACACGACGTTGGCAACGGTCCCGCGCAGTTCATCAGGCGACTCCGGGGTAAGCACCGGTTCCGGCGAGCGATAGCGGATCGTCCGCGGGTGTTGGTCCGAGAGAACCATCACCCCGGCGGAATAACAGAGCTGGCGTCCCGCTTTCTGCGGCTCGGCTGACTTGCTGACGCCGTGGTAGACCACCAGCCAGCCATGGCGGGTGAATACGGGCGGAGTGCCGCCACCGATTTTGAGTTTTTCCCAGGCAGAGACCGGCGTAGCCAGTCGGTGGTGGGAGTTGAACAGGCCGGGCCGATGCCGGTTGAGGATCCTCGGCGGCATCGGACAATAGGAAATCCAGATGCTTTCGTGATCGAGGTCGACCAGCCTGCGGCCACCGTGGCAGAGGGTTTCTTCGGGCAGGGTGCCGGGGAAAAGCGGGCGGTGAAGCATGGCTAACTGCATTTTGCCGACATGGTTGGGAATGGTGGTGGGAAAGATGCTGGCGTCCTTGTTGTCGACGTTGACAAAATCGATGCCCTGGAAGGCTTCAAAGTTTGCCAGGCCCATGCGCTGCCAGTGGAACAAGTCCTCGGAGATGGCCAGGGCGATGCGGGGGCCGTGCTGCGACAGCGCGGTGTAGGTCATCACGTAGCGCTTGAGGGGCTCCACATAGGTGATGCGCGGATCCTCGCAGCCGCCACCGCCGTCGGGACTCCGTTCGTAGTCGGTCTTGGGTTCGAGCGCAAGACCGAGCCGCTCGACGCCGCACGGGTCGCCGGCACCGTCGAAGATCACGCGTGCGATGCCGATGCGTGAGAAATTACCCTGCGCGACCAGCCGGGGAAACAGATAGAGCTGGCCGTCATGGCCCCGGATGA
>JARFRT010000490.1 GCA_029287105.1 Akkermansiaceae bacterium
GCGGTCAGGCGGACGAAGGTGTAGGCCCAGGGAACGAACCCGTCCTCGTTGTCGAGGCTGCCAATCCTGCCCCACATGGCAATGCACGCATCCTGCACAACATCCTGGGCATCCGCCATTGACGGAACGAGGCTGATGGCAAACCCCCTCAACTCAGCCTCATGCTGCACGAACAGCTTGATGAATGTTTTCTCACTGATCATTCTATCCTCCTATGTCCGCCAATCCCGGTTTTCGACATCAATTGTGTTTATTTTCATGTTGGGCAAAGCGAGTGACCAGCTTCCATAGCATCCATCAGAAGATCAGTCAAACGGGATCCATGGTCCGCTTTTCCCGCGTGCCGCCGCATTGAAGCAGCCCGCGCTTCTAACGAGCCGCCTCGGCGAGGCGGGCTACGGCGTCCCGGTAGGTTTGGATGCTGTCGCTGCGGTTGATTTCCAAGGCTTCATCGAGTTGCTTGAGGGCGTCTTGGTAGCGGCCGGTGGCGACGTGGAGCTTGGCGAGTTCGATGCTGGTCTCGTATTCGAAGCCTTCGATGCGGCCGGCCTGCTGCAGCAGCATCTCAGCCTCCTGATGGCGGGTTTCGGTGACACGATGGCGGGCGAGGAGAACCAGGGAGGCGGCATCGAGCGGGTCGATCTTGATCAACGCCTGCAGCACGGCGGCACCGCGTGACGCGTTTTCACCCGAGTCGATATCAATCAGGGCCGCGAGCCGCTGCTGCTTGTGCTTCAGCTTGGCGTCCTTGACCTCGGGGAAGGATTTTTCAAGAGATTGGGCGAAGTCGCGGGCGAGTTGCCAGTCGCGGGTCTGGGTGGTGAATTCGAGGGCATTCAGCGCGGCGGCAAATGGCGGCTTATTTTCCATCTCCAGGGCCGCCATCATCACCGGCCGGGCGAGACGGTTACTTCCCGCGCGCAGGTGCAGACTGGCTAACAGGAGGTGGTTTTCGGCATCGAGCTTACCGAGTCGGCGCACCAGGTCGAGGTTGGTGATGGCATCGTCGGTCCGATCCATGGCCAAGTGGATCGATGCCTGCAGCAGGTAGTAGGAGGTCTCGTTAGGGCGGGCGCTGATCACCTCGTCCAGAAGCGCGAGGGCTTCTTCGTTGCGCTGAAGGTGTTGCAGGCACTGAGCGGTGCCGACTTTCCAGTCGACGCTCTCCGGCTGGGTGAGCTGGGCAAGGCGGTAGGCCTGCAGCGCGGACGCGTACTGCTCCTGATGCATTCGCCCGTAGGCGAGCTGTCCGTAGGTCGCCCCGTCTTGGTCCCCGAGCCGGATGGCCTCTTCGAGCGCCGGTAGAGCCTTCTCCCAGTCGTCCTCCCTGGCGAAAACAAACCCGAGGTTGCGATGGGCGCGGCGGAAGCTGGGGAATGTTTTCAATGCCCTCTGGTAGTGGCTGGCGGCCTGCTTGAGGTCACCCAGTTCGAACTGGATATTGCCGGCGTTAAACGCAAGCGCGGCAGAGGTTTCCATCAGCGGGCTGTCGTTGAGTTTGGCCAGTGCCTCCTTGCGTTTGCCTGCGGCCATGAGTGGCTGGATCGCAACCAACAGCCCCCGTTCCGCCGTGGTGACGGCGGGCTCGATACGCGCGTTGATGCGGTAGGAGCCATTGAAGGATTTTAAAAATGACTCGTCCTTCCAGTAATCCTGCGACAATGCCATGGGCTCGGCAGCGTGCAGCAGGGCACTGAGTATGAACAACTGGATACTGGTGACTAACGGAGTTTTCATTTCTTGATGGTGATCGGCCAAGTCATCACCGCTTTGACCGGCTTTCCTTGTCGGGTGGGAGGTGTGAATCGGGAGCCGTTGCTGATCCGCCGCGCCAGCGGGATGAGCTCCGGGTGGGTGCTGGAAACCACGGAGAGGAACTGGCTTCTGCCCGAGGGGTGGATGATGACGCGGACAACCACGCGACCGCTGCTTGCGTTCCTGATACTGCGCGGGAATGTGACCGACGGGTTACGGAGCAGGCGCGGGGTTTGGTCGAGTTCCCCCAGCGAGTACTGCGACTTCGGTTGCGGTGGTGCGGCGGTGATCCTGGGCCGCGCCGGCGGCTTGACCACGGGCTTGGTCACGGGCCGTGGTTGGGGCCGCGCCACCGTGGGCAGCGGTGCCGGTGGCTGGTCGGCAAAAAAGGTGTCCACGACCAGGCGCGGGTCGACTTGCATGGCGACCACCGGGAGTGCCGGCTGGCTGACATCCGCGGTCACCGCCAGATCGGCCAGCGCCGGCGGCGGCGGTGGCGGCACATCCTCAGCAGGCAGATCCTCGGGCGGCAGCGGCGGCGGCTCGGGCAGGGCGACCGTCTCGACCTCCCGGATTTCAAATTCGGGCACCTTGTGGGTCAGCACCATCATCCGCGTGGCAACCAACACACCGAGAAGAACGGCGGTGGCGGCGATGCCCAGGAGGATGGATTTGAGTTTCATTTTTTTGTCCGCGAAAGGGAGACTTGGGTCGAGGCTTGGGTTGCCAGTTCGTTTTTGACCGCGAAAGAAGACGAAATGCGCGAAAGGGAGACATGGGTTGACGCCTGCGGCGCTCGACGGAATTTTGCTTGGGGAGCTACTTCATTTTGGAACCACGGAAGGCACAACCGGAACGAAGTGGAACCGGAACGCAGTGGAGATCGCCCCTAGGCAAATAGCCCCTAGGCAAAAATCACGGAAGCACTTTCTGGTGGAGCCTGTCTTACTTGGTTTTTGGTTTTTGGTTTTTGGTTTTTGGTAATTGGTATTTGGTATTTGGAATTTGGAATTTAGAGTTTAGAGCTTAAAACTTAATCCCGGCTGGTCGCCAGGTTGACGGTGCCCGCCCCGGCGAGTTTGGCCGCATCGATGACCTTGACGATGGTGCCGTGGTTGGCGTCGGCGTCGCCCTGAATGATGACGGGCATGGCTTTATCCTCCTCGAGCATGGCGGCCACGACGCTGCGCACGCCGGCAACACCGATGCTCCGTCCGCCCTGATAGACCTGACCATTGGCAGTGACCGCGATGAGGATGGAATGTTTTTCCAGGTCTTCGGAGGTGACCGCGCGGGGCTTGTTCACGTCCACCCCCGTTTCCTCGATGAATACGGTGGTGACGATAAAGAAAATCAGCAGGATGAACACGACGTCGATCAGCGGTGAGATGTTAATCTCCGACGTCGAGCTGTCGTTACTCATAAAATGTCTGAAGCGGCGCATGGTCAGGTGGCGGGGGTCAGTGCTACGTGGAGCCGTTGCTGGAGTCTGGCGTGGGTCATCTGGGTTTGTTTGCGCAGCAGGGCGAGAAGAAAAGCGGCGGGGATGGCGATCAGCAGGCCGGCCTGGGTTGTGATCAGAGCTTCCGAGATGCCTACGGAAATTTTATCGATGGGCTGGGCGGCGCTGCTGGTGGCCAGCCCGGAAAAGGTGACCAGCATGCCGGAAACCGTCCCCAGCAGACCGGCCAGCGGAGCAGCGGCTGCGAGCACGCCGATGAATGGCAGCCGGCGTTCCACCCAGGCGAGGCGGTCCAGTTCGAAGGTGGCAAACTGGCGGATGATCTGGCGCCGGTCCTCCCCTGCGAACTTCTGGCCGGCGAGTTCGTTTTTCACTTTCCTGAGGCCGAGCCATGTCGAGGCAAGGATACTGTACAAGCCAATCCCGAGCAGGATGAGCCCCCAGAGAATGGGGCCACCCTGGCGGAGGACTTGTTGCAGTTCGGAAAGCATGGCGTTGGTTCTACGGATCGGGATGGATTGGATTTTTCAGATGGGATTATTGGTCCTCTGCCGGCTGGGGCTTTTGAAACTTCTCACCACGCAAGCCGTTGACCAGGGTCAGCCCGAGCTTTTCGGTGTTCTGGGCAATGCCCTGGCAGCGGCGTGACAGCAGGGCGTGGATGATGAGTGCCGGAATAGCCACCACCAGACCAAAGAGGGTGGTGACAAGCGCTTCTGAAATACCGCCGGCCAAGGGCTTGGCGTCACCCGTGCCGGACACGGTGATCACGTTGAAGGTGCGGATCATGCCGGAGACGGTGCCCAGCAACCCTAACAAAGGAGCCGTGGCCGCAGTGATGGCGATAAAGGGAAGCCAGGTTTGCAGTTTATTCTGCACCCCGATGAGTTGCTCGTAGAGAACTTCCTCAACGACGTCCGGCCCGGCCTTGACGTAGCCGAGGCAGCGGCCGACAACATCGGCTACGGGATGATAGACTTTATCCGCGATACTCGCGGCCAGGTCTTGATCGCCGTCGCGCAGGGCACTGAGAATACGGGAAACCCAGTCGGGGTCCGGAGTCCGGATACGGATGATCTGGGCGAATTTGACGAGACCTGAAATTGCCGAGAACAGGGCGATACCGAGGATCGGCCAGATCCAGAATCCTCCCTTGCGGAAGATATCGAGCTTGTCATTCTCCAGCGTGGCCAGCGCCAGCGCCTTGCCGCCGGTCACATCGATGCTGAGGATGGCTTTGCCCCCTGCAATCACGGTTTTAATCTGTCCCGACTCGCCGGGGAGCACCCGGGGGCTACGCGACCCTTTTTCCAGCACCACCGCGCCCGTGAGGCTGCCGTCTTCGGCGGCAAACCAGGCCGATGGGCCGGCAAGGACAAAGGTGCCGGACTTGACCCGTCCGTCCGGCGCCACCGCATCACCTGTGACCATGCTGCCACCGATGAGTTTTTCCAAGCGATGAATGCCCGCTTCAAG
>JARFRT010000350.1 GCA_029287105.1 Akkermansiaceae bacterium
ACACCACATCGTGCGTCATGATGGCACCGACCGGTAGGCTGCGGTAATCCTGCGCACCCCGGTAGGAGGGCATACGCTTGAGAGAAACCCCGTCGTCGAGCAACAATGCGTCGTAAATCGCGATCGGCCTAAGGCTCCGCGCGATCGCCCAGGAGAGCATGTTACCGCCCATGAGCGGCAGGATCAGCGAGTAGTTTCCCGTCATCTCAAAGATGATGATCAGCGAGGTAAACGGGCAACGAATCACCGACCCGAACATCGCCCCCATACCGAGCAGCACACAGCCGCCGATGATCTCGGATTCATCCGCTATTTGCAAAATATCAACGTAATGGTTCAACTCGACCAACCCGATCCCTACGATACCGCCGAGCATGCCGCCGAGAAAAAGGGTCGGCGAAAACAACCCGCCACTACCGCCGGTGCCGTAGTTGACCACCACGGCAATGAATTTGAATGCCAGCAAGGCAATCAACACCCCGATGATCAACTGGTTTTCGAATGCCGCCTCCAGCGATTCGTAACCAATACTGAACACGCCGTGTTGCGCGTTGCCGGCCAGCCCCGTCGACCACCAGGCGACCAGCCCGACCACGCCGCAAAACAACCCGCCCAGCGCAGGCGCATACCATGTGCGCAGCCACGCCTTCGATCTTACCCACCGGCGCACGCCGATGACAGCTCCTACAAAAAAATGGCCGAGCCCGCCGGCAAGCGCCCCCAGGGGAAGCGCCACCAGCATCCACGCCGCCGTCTGGTAGTGCAGCGACAGGTGGGTCGAGAGCACCGGATCCTCGCCGAGGATCGACCGGGAGACCGCCGCCGCAATAACCACCGCCACCACCATACCGCCGATCGCTTTGGTCGAAAAATTATCCAGCAGTTCTTCAAACACAAACGTGATCGCGGAGAGCGGTGCATTGAATGCCGCGCCTATCCCCGCCGCCATCCCGACCGGGATCATCGCCCTGACCCGCTCCGGATCCTTGAAAATAAACCGCCCGATACGCGAGGCAATCGCGGACGAGGCGTGGACCATCGGCCCCTCGCGTCCCAAGGCATTTCCCAATCCCACATACACGGTGCCGAGCACCACCCGCCAGACGCCGGTAAACGTCTGGATGCGTCCGCCCTTGTTATAATACGCCTCCTTCGTCTGGGGAATACCACTGCCCACCGCACCAGGGGCCCAGAAGCGGATCGCGAGACCACAGATCAGCCCACCCACAGTCGGCGCCGATAACATGACCACAACAAACTTCCAGGTCTCGGTCTCAACCCCGTCCCGGACGGTCGCGAATCTCCAGACCTGCTGGAAGGTGTAGTGGATCGACAGATGGAAAACCACCGCCAGCAGACCACAGAGCAACCCGCAGATAACACACGCCAGCAGAAAGCGCTGCCGGTCGTCAAATCGGCGGCGCATCCGCTCGGCCCATTTACGGCGTGGTTCAGACATCGTTTCGCGGCGTTCATAGTCATTCCCCGCGAAACGTCGAGGGGGCATTTGCTTTTCTACCCGGATATCGTGAAATAGCGGCATTCTGCCACGATTTTCCATTGCGCCGCCGCGATTTGTCGCCATGCTTTGCCGCGTTGAGCACACCACCCGTCAGTCCGTCCATCGAAGCATTCCGCGATCTTGCGGAAAAAGGCAACGTCGTACCCGTCTATGCGCAACTCGCGGCCGACTTCGAAACGCCGCTATCCGCCTACATCAAAATCAGCGGCGAGGGCGAAGCCTTCCTCTTTGAAAGCGCCGAGAGCAGTGGCGAAAACGGACGCTACTCGATCCTCGGCAGCAACCCGCGCGCCGTCATCAAGGCCGAGGGCCACGAGATCACCTACTCCGAAAACGGCGAGAGCCGACAGTGGACCGCGCAAAAAGACATCCTCGCCGAACTCGAGGAGTTGATGGCGAAATACCAACCCGTCAGCCACGGCAATGCGCCCCCGTTCTACGGAGGTGCCGTCGGATACCTCTCCTACGACGCCGTGCGCCAGTTCGAGCCCAGCATCGGCGCAGCCCCCAAGGACGAACTCGGCCTGCCCGACGCGCTTTTCATCATCGCAGACACCCTGTTGATTTTCGACCAACGTCTGCGCCGGCTGATCGTCGTCGCCAATGCCTTTGTCGATGAACATGCTACGGCGGAAGCCGCCTATCAGGATGCCGTCTCACGCATTGCCGGGATGATCGAAAAGCTCGACGCCCCGCTACACATCCCGGCGCTCAACGGCCTCGCCCCCTACGAGACGCCGGAGGCCCGCAGCAATACCACCCAGGAAGAATACGAAGCCATGGTGGTCAAGGCCAAGGAATACATCGCTGCCGGCGACGCCTTCCAAATCGTACCGAGCCAACGCTTCGAAACCGACTTCACCGGCAGCCCGGTCGATCTCTACCGCGCCCTGCGCCACATTAACCCGTCCCCATATATGTTTATCCTCCAGCTTGATGGGTTTGCATTGGTGGGTAGCTCGCCCGAAGTCCACGTGCGCGCCATCCATGGCCGCATCGACATCCGCCCCATCGCCGGCACGCGCTGGAGGGGCAAAACAACCGAGGAGGATGACGCCCTCGCCGCCGACCTGTTAGCCGACCAAAAAGAATGCGCCGAGCACCTCATGCTCGTTGACCTCGCCCGCAATGACGTTGGCCGCATCTCCAAACACGGCAGCGTCACCGTGGACGACTTCATGATCGTCGAGCGCTACAGCCACGTCATGCACATCGTTTCCAACGTCCACGGCGACCTCGATGACGAACACAGCGCTTACGATGTCCTGCGCGCCACCTTCCCGGCGGGAACTGTCAGCGGCGCACCCAAAATCCGCGCCATGCAAATCATCAACGAGCTGGAAAAAAGCAAACGCTGCAGCTACGCCGGGGCCGTCGGATACTTCGGCTGGGACGGCGGTCACGACTCCTGCATCACCCTGCGCACCTGCTTGCTCAAAGACGGCAAGGCTTACGTCCAGGCCGGCGCGGGTGTGGTCGCCGACAGCAACCCGACCTACGAATACGAAGAAACCGTCAACAAATCCATGGCCATCCTCAGAGCCATCGGCCTTGCCAAGACCCTGGGCTAACATCACCTCGGCACCCCAGTGCCGCATTCCCCCCCGTATTTCCCCATCCCCACTTCCTATTTCCCAACCCAATGCTCCTCGTCATCGACAACTACGATTCCTTCACCTACAACCTCGTCCAGTACTTCGGTGAGCTTGGCGCGGAAATGAAGGTGGTGCGCAACGATGCCATGAGCATCGATGAGATCCGCGAGCTTGCGCCTGATCAAATTTGTATCTCCCCCGGCCCCTGCACCCCGAACGAGGCCGGCATCAGTTGTGATGCCATCCGTGCGTTTGGACAAACCACCCCCATCCTCGGCGTTTGCCTCGGCCACCAATCCATCGGCCAGGTCTTTGGCGGTGATGTCATCCGTGCAGAAAAGCTGATGCACGGACAGACCTCACCCGTTTTGCATATGGGCAAAAGCGTCTTTGCCGGCCTCGCCAGCCCGTTGACCGCCACCCGCTACCACTCCCTCATCGTTAAGCGCGAAACCTTGCCGGATTGCCTGGAAATCACCGCCGAGACCGAAGACGGCACCATCATGGGGCTCATGCATAAAGAGTTCCCAATCCACGGCGTCCAGTTCCATCCCGAATCCATCCTCACCGAGGACGGAATGAAGATGTTGGAGAATTTCTTAAAAGCGTAACAGAGGTTCCTAACCTCTTTCCCCATCATCCAAGATGGTTAGCCACCTCATCTGCGCATGAAACTTGAAACCATTACCAACGCCCTGCCGCAGTCAAAACTCCGGCACGAAGGCAACTGGCTGTTTTCACCAAAACCACTTTCGTTAGATAAAAAAACCGCCAAGTCACTGACTCATCTCGGCCATCCGCTGGCCCAGTTCCAGCAGGCGGCCGACTCCCTTTATCAACGCAGTGCCAAAGGCAAACTGCCCGCGTGGATCCACCAGCTCCTCGACGCAGGAAAACCGCACTGGATGATCGATGCCCAACGCGCACCCGCCTTACGCAATGCGATGCCGCGCGTCATCCGCCCCGACCTCATCCTCACCGGTGACGACAGCCACAACTCCTTCGCGCTCACCGAAATCGACTCCGTCCCGGGGGGCATGGGCATCACCCTGTGGCTCTCGCAATTTTACAGCCAACACGGGTTCAATGTGCTAGGGGGCGCAAACGGCATCCGCGACGGTTTTCAATCGCTCATGCCCGCCGGGGACGGAGGCGGGAGAATCCTTGTCAGCGAGGAGTCGGACGACTATCGACCGGAGATGACCTGGCTCGCCGACCAGTGCCAAAACATCACCAGCCAAAGCGCGGAAAACGACACCGGCTCCGACGCCGCCGCCTACCGGTTTTTTGAATGGTTCGACTGGGAAAACCTCCCCTCGGCCAAAAAGCTCGCCGCCTCACCCCAGCTGATCTCACCCTGTAAACCCCATCTCGAGGAAAAACTCTGGCTCGCCCTGCTCTGGTCGCCGTCGCTGCGCGGCATCTGGGAAAAGGAACTGCGCGGCAACCACCTCAAGCGCCTGCGCGAGATTGTCCCCTTCGGCTGGGTGGTCGACCCCGCCCCGCTGCCACCCCAGGGCGCCCTGCCGCGCCTCGGCGTCCACTCTTGGGACGAGGTCGCAGACTTCAGCCAGAAAGACCGACGACTTGTTCTAAAGATCAGCGGATTTTCCGAACTCGCCTGGGGGTCGCGCGGTGTCTACATCGGCCACGACATGCCGGGCAACGAATGGCGCGCGCAGATCAATGCCGCCACCACCGCCTTCGACGACCAGCCCCGGATGATGCAGCAATACCACTCGGGAAAGATCATCAACCACCCCTACTTCGACCCGGAGACCGGCGAGGAGAAAACCATGCGGGGCCGCGCCCGCCTCTGCCCGTATTTCTTCACCGATGGCAATGGCAAGACCTCCTTCGGCGGCTGCCTGGCCACCATCGTACCGGCCGATAAAAAGAAGATTCACGGCATGAGGGACGGCATCCTGGTGCCGTGTAGCGTCGAGTAAAACAGCCGCGTGTTTGTCGCTTTAGCTTTAAGTACCAAGAAGCGCTAGTTGCCCTCGAAGGCACCCCTTTGAGGTACCTCGATCAAATCATCCGGATAAACCTTCAGCCCCTGGGCAGCGGGCTCCTTGATGTTGTATCGATGACGTAACAGCTTCCCGCTCTGCCCGTCCTTCCTCGTCAGATAAATGTACTTACTTCCAAACGTATCACGCCCGCCGGCCTGCTGAATCGCCTCCAGCAATGTCATGCCTTCACGGTACAACACCCGGCCATTCCGCCTCACATGCCCACCCACACTCAGCATTTTTTTGACCTCCTGAACCCCAGCGGCCTTCTCATGCACCTGGATCGAAATCGTCGGGGCAACGTAGATCTGCGCCTTCTTAAACGCAGCCTCGATACTGCGCTCAACGTCCTCGGGGGTTCGCCCAAGCGCCCTCACATCGACATTCACCATGGGAATGCGAATCACCCCGCTCTGGCGCACCTCCAACTTGGAATACACCTTCGCCTGCTCGGCAACCGGAACCCCTTTGAGCGTTATCTCCAGGATATCCCCCGCTTTGATCACGCCCGCGTGAACTCCGACAGAAGCGAAAAACACGCCGAACACGACGCCCAATAATTTAAGATAATTTGATAGTATCATGATGTGAAATAACAGTGACCTCAATAGGGGTAGACACCGCAAACTGGCCGACCGTTCAATTTTTCTCTGTTGGAATCAAAATTAGCTTGTCAAATGAGGGTTCATCACCTAGGAACCCGCCAGCCTTTGGCATGCCGCCACAACAACTACGGGAAATTGAAGGACTTAGCCCCTCCGGACTATCACAAGCGGCAGATTTCCCACACACCCAGAGCCACCCTGAATCAAGGGCGGACACACACATAAAATGGTCAACGAACTGATTAACGAAATGGTCGACGCTGGTGTTCATTATGGACACCAGACCCGCAAATGGAACCCGAAAATGAAGCCCTACCTGATGAAGGACAAGGGCGGGATCTACATCATCAATCTCGAGGAGACGGTCAAATGCCTCGACAAGGCTGCCGGCTTCCTCGGTGAGCTTACCGGTAAGGACAAGCAGATTCTCTTTGTCGGCTGCAAGCGCCAGGCACAAGATGCCGTTGCTGAGGCTGCCGAAGCCATTGGCCAGCACTACGTCAACCACCGCTGGCTTGGTGGCACACTGACCAACCTTGCCACCATCCGCCGCTCCGTCGAGCGCCTCAAGTACCTCGAGGACATCGAGAAGTCGCCCGACTTCAAGAAAATGTCCAAGAAGGAGCTCTCCGCCCTTGGCCGCGAGCGCACCAAACTTCGGCGCAACCTCCGTGGCGTGCGTAACATGGAAAAGCTTCCCGCTGCCATGGTCATCGTTGACTCCGCCCGTGAGACCATCGCGGTCGCCGAAGCGCGCCGTCTCAACATCCCGGTCATCGCCATCGTCGATACCAACGGAGACCCCTCCATCATCGACTACCCGATCCCCGGCAACGATGACGCCACCCGCTCCATCCGTCTGCTCCTGCAGAATCTGGTGGACTCCATCGTGGTCGCCAAAGACTAACTCTTTCAATCTGAAAAGCGGCGGTTCAAGCCGCCGCTTTTCCATTTTAACCACAACGCACAACCAACACTATTATGGCAATTACCGCATCCGCAGTGCAAGAGCTCCGCAAGATCACCAACGCCGGAATGATGGCTTGTAAAAAAGCCCTCACCGAAACCGAAGGTGATGTCGAGGCCGCTGTCAAACTCCTCCGTGAAAAGGGTATCGTCAAATCCGCCGGTCGTTCCGACCGCGAAACATCCGAAGGCCTGATCGCCACCCACGTCGCCGAAGACGGCAGCAGTGGCGTGCTCGTCGAAGTGAACTGCGAAACCGATTTCGTGGCTAAAAACGAAGCCTTCGGTGCCTTTGTATCCGACATCACGAAAACCATCGCCAACTCCGACGCCAACGACACCGAGGCTGCGACCACCCTCTCCTACGGAGACGGCACGGTCCAGGACGCACTCGGCGCCAAGTTCTCCGAGCTTGGCGAGGTGATCAAGATCAAACAACTGGTCCGCTACACCGCCGCAGGCAATGGTGCCGTCGCCAGCTACATCCACATGGGTGGCAAGGTCGGCGTGCTTCTTGAACTCGGCGCTGAAAATGCAGACACCAAGGGAACCGACGGCTTCAAGGAGCTGTCCCGCGACATCTGCCTGCACATTGCAGCATCCAACCCGGCCGGCCTGACCCGCGACGACATCGACGCCTCGACCATCGAGGAGGAGAAGGAAATCAGCCGCAAGCAGCTCATCGCCGAAGGCAAACCCGAGCAGATCATTGAAAAGATCCTCATTGGTAAGATCAACAAATTCTACTCCGAGTCCTGCCTTGTCGACCAGGCATTCGTCAAGGACGACAAAGTCAGCATCTCCGAACTGCTTGCCGCCAAGGGCAAAGAGCTCGGTGACACCCTGAGCATCGTCCGCTTCACACGCTTCAACATCGGGGCGTAGCCCGGCGAAGAGGTTTTTCAACCTCACCCAACACTCCCACAACCCGCCCCGCCACGATCCATTGTGGCGGGGCGGTTTTTTGGGGGGCTGTTCACTGTGATCAACTCAAGTAGTGAGGAGCCTTCGCTCTTCGTCGGTTGTCACTTTCATCCACCCTCAAACAGCCGATGGGTGAAGGCCCATCGCTACGGGTTTCTCGCCCGGAAATCTGAATGGCTGATAACATAGAGCAGGTGCCAGCCCTCGCTCGCCTTACTTCCGCTTGCGGTAATCCGGCTTGCCCGTTTTTTTAGCCGCCTTTTTAGCCGGGCTACGTCCGGATTTCTCATAGCGGTCACCTGAGTGGCGCCTTGGTTTCCTTTTCGGAAAACGATCACCCTTTTCCTCCTCGGGCGCGGGGACCTTGTAATTGAAATCATCCGCGTAGCGCTTGGCCAGGGTCTTGCCGATGTGGCGCTCAAGCTTCTTCAGCCGTTCCTCATCACTGGAGGTAAGGAAGGTCAGGGCACAGCCTTCATTGCCCGCCCGGCCGGTACGGCCGATGCGATGGATATAGTCGTCACTCTGCATCGGGAAATCAAAGTTAATCACGTGCGTCACATCCGGGATATCGAGACCGCGGGCGGCAATATCGGTCGCCACCAGCACCCGGATCTTACTCGCTTTAAAATCACGCAGTGTGCGCGTGCGATGATTCTGGGACCGGTCACTGTGGATCGCCTCGGCAGAGATGCCGGAACCGTTTAATGTCTTGGTGAGAGTATCGGCGTCCTCCCGCGTCTTCACAAAAGCAATCACGGAAAAGAACTGGTGATCCTCCAACAAGTGAATGAGCAGGTCGGCCTTGAGGTGCTGCTCCACAGGGTAGAGGAACTGCTTGACGGTTTCCGCCGGGTTACTGCGGTCCCCCACCTCGATGGTAACGGGGTCCTTGAGTGTCTTCCGAGCCAAGCGCTCCACCTGCGGCGGTAATGTGGCGGAAAACAGGAGGCTCTGCCGGCGCTTCGGCAGGCTCGCCGTGATCGTTTCAATATCAGGCAAAAAACCCATGTCCAACATCCTGTCAGCCTCGTCCAGAATGAGGTGGGTCAGTTTGCCAAAGGAACCATGCCCGGCCTCCATCAACGCCATGAGACGGCCCGGGGTGGCGATGACGATATCGACATCGCTCTGGAGCTTTTCAATCTGGTGCCTCTCGCTGGCACCTCCGATCACCATGGCAGTGCGGAGGTTGGTGTACTTTCCATAGGTGCGGATGCTCTGGTTGATCTGGGCGACCAACTCGCGGGTGGGTGCGATGATCAGCACGCGGGTGCCACGGGTCGACAACTCGTGCGATTTCTGGGACAGCTCCGAAAGCAGGGGCAGGGTGAATGCGGCGGTCTTGCCGGTGCCCGTCTGGGCCAGCCCGATGACATCCTTCCCCTGGAGAATGGGCGGGATGGTTTTCGCCTGGATGGGCGTGGCCTGGGTGTAACCGGCATCCTCAATGGCTTGAAGAATACGCGTGTGAAGACCGAGTGACTGAAATGACATACCCGCTGCGTAGGGCGGAATCGGGAAACTTCAAGGATTATCTCTCTGCCAGCCGCGGTGCCGAATACCCTTGCTTACGGATTTTTTCCAGCAATTCCCCGAGTTCCTTCACCTTCTCGGGATGCTTCTCCGCAAGGTTGTCCCGCTGACCGATGTCCTCTCTCAGGTTGTAGAGCTCGACCGCTTGGCCGTCGTCCGCCTCATAACCGTGCTTTTTCTCCCAGCCGCCATGACGGCGCCCCCGGGCGTACCCGCTTGCCGTCGCCACCAGAAGCCAGTCGCGGTGGCGGATCGCATACTGGTTCTTGAACGTGTTGTGCACGTGCGTGTCACGCACCGACGCCACCGCACCCTTGATCAGGGGCCTGTCTCTTATACACATCTGACGCTGCCGACGAATACCAAC
>JARFRT010000419.1 GCA_029287105.1 Akkermansiaceae bacterium
GCAGCGTCAGATGTGTATAAGAGACAGGGTCTAGGCGCCATTGCCCGACGGCACATCATTCGCAACTCTCAATTCGCTACTCAATTCTCAACCCTTAATTCAAAACATCATGCGCAAACCAATTATCGCAGCCAACTGGAAGATGAACCTCGGCCCTAAAGAGACCGCGGACTTTCTCTCCACCTTCACGGGTAAACTCGACAACATCACCGATCAGGTTGATGTCGTCATTGCCCCTCCCTTCGTCTCCATACCGGCCGCTATCGCCGCCCTGAGTTCAAACTCCGACGTGGCGATTGCCGCTCAGAATGTTTCCGATCAGGATAACGGTGCATTTACCGGCGAGGTCAGCACGATGATGCTGAAGGAGCTTTATGTTCGCTACGTCATCATCGGCCACAGCGAACGTCGCACCCTCTACGGTGAGACCAATGCCATCATCAACGCCAAACTCAAAAAAGCCCGCTTCGCCAACCTCAAGCCGATCTTCTGTATCGGCGAGACCCTGGAGGAGCGTGACGGTGGAAAATTGGAAGAGGTTCTCCGGAGCCAGATCACTGAAGGCCTGGCAGGGATCAGTGAGAAGGACATGAAGGAAACCGTCGTTGCCTACGAGCCCGTCTGGGCCATCGGCACCGGTCGCGTCGCAAGTGCCGAGCAGGCCCAGGAGGCCCACGCATTCGTGCGCTCCGTGATTGCGGAGCTCTACACAACCGAGCTTGCCGAAAAAATCCGTATCCAATACGGTGGCAGCATGAAGGCCGCCAACGCCGGCGAACTGCTCAGCCAGCCGGACATCGACGGCGGTCTGGTCGGAGGTGCCAGCCTTGAGCCTCAGAGCTTTCTCGACCTCATCCGTGCCGTTGCCGCCGTGGAGTAGGTTGTTTGCCAGCCAAGTATCTATCCTATTTGAAACCAATCAGGAGCTTCCAGAAATGGAGGCTCCTTTTTGTTGGGGGGGCAAGGGGTCGGGCTCCTCGGAAGGAGGGGCGGGTCTGCTCCGCGGTTTTGGTCGACACTGCGGCGGTGCTTGCAATGGGAATACCGGAGCCGGATCAAATCCAAGTCACTCCCAGATAGATCAGCATCGCGTAGATGACTTTACAGACGTAGTGGAGGGTTTGATCCGTGTTAAAACGCGTCCAGCCCTCACATTTGGCATAGTCGATGAGCCAGTGAGCCACCAACTCGATCGATCCCAGCACCGCGGACCCCGTGATCCACCACACCGCCCCAGCATGGATCAGGGAGTGGGCGGTCAGCGCATGAACCCACACCCCGGCGGGTGTCCCATGCGGAAAGTAGCTGGAGACGTCCGCGTGTCGGTTTTTTGCCTTGGCAAGAAAAGTGCCCTGCAGGGGGAAGTCCGCCACGGCATGACCGATGGCCAAGGCCAGAAAGACAAGGAGCACCCCCTGGACGCTCTGAGGGGCCACATTGAGCGCGTCGATCGTTAACAGCAGGGGAGTCATGGTCAGTGGAAGGGTGAACAAGGGTAACGAAGATGGGTGACTTGATCGATTACCCCCAGAAGCTCTGATAGGCGGCTTCCGCCTCCACCGTGACCAGTTTTTCGTTCATATGGCGGATGCGTCGACTCATCTCCGCGACGAGCGCCGTGAGGAGTCGGTTCCCCGCCTCGGGGTACGCGGTGATAAACGATTCGAGATCCTCGCGGGTGGCTTTCCAAACCTGGGCAAACGATTTGGCGGTTACCGTGGCGCTTGCGCTGCCGGGGTCGAAGATGTTGATTTCGCCGAGGCTTTCCCCCTCGGTGACGCGCGCGATGAGTGTACGCTTGTTATCCCGGTCTGTGTGGACATGCAGGATGCCGGAGATGACAAGGTAGAGAGAGTTCTGTTTCTGACCTTCCTCGATCAGAACCTGGCCCTCCTGTACCGGTAGAAAATCGCCATAGCCGCTGAGCAGCAGGCGGTCTTCTTCTTCGAGTCCGGCGACGAGTCCCATCGCCGGGAGTTGGGGTGAGTTGAATTCTTGGCTCATGATAGGATGATGTTCGTTGTCGAAGCATACTCAGCTAACCGGACGGGGGAGGGAAAGCAAATTCGGCAGGATATTTCCACAGGCTTCCTCAGACGCAGGGATATTCTCGGATCGTGGCCTTCCTCCCAATGGAACTACGGCGAGACAGGATGGCGCCCGACAAAACCGGAGCTCGCGGAGATAGCCCTCGGGCAATCTACAAAATGAACAGAGCTTTTTTAAGAAGAAAGTCGATTGTACCCCAACCTATTTTCAGCAGATCATCCAGCCGCTCAAACTTTCGTCATTCAAAGGCCTGATTCTGTGAAATTCTGTCAATTCCGTCTAAAAAATCCCGAGCTTGGTCGCCCTGTGTAAGGGCTGTGTATATTTACCCTTGCAAAAGGGTGTTCATTTGCGTATGTTCCATTAAACACTGTTCAGGACCTCACATTGAACCCTTGGTCAGTCCCCGATCTGATCAGCGGTCACAGATACGAATATCACCACGAATATCACCACGAACACCACCACCAACATGCCCAGCACCCAGCTTACCAAACGTCAGCAGGAAGTCCTCGACTACCTGAAAGAGACCCATCGCATTGAGGGGTTTATGCCCTCCACCCGTGATATTCAGCGCCACTTCAACTTTGCCAGCCAGACCGCGGCCATGAGTCATCTCCGCGCCCTTGAGCGGAAAGGCGTGATCGTACGTAAGGCCAACAAGGCCTGCGGCATCGGCTTTCCCGAAGAGATGGAGCGGGAAGAAATCGTTGATATCCCGATTTACGGAAGTATCGCCGCAGGTATGGCTCAGGATGTGGATTCGGAAAAGGAAGGGTGCCTGTCCATTGACGTCAGTTCGCTCGGCCTCCGTGGCAACGCCCGCACCTTCGCCCTCAAAGTCCGTGGCGAATCCATGATCGACGCCCACATTTGCGACGGTGACACTGTTGTGTTAGAATTTCGCGAGCCCCGTAAAGGGGACGTCGTCGCCGCCCTGATTGATGGGGAGACCACGCTCAAGCGCTATGTTGTCGAGAATGGTAAACCGTTTCTCCGTGCCGAGAACGAAAACTTCCCCGATCTCATCCCGGCGCGCGAACTCATCATCCAGGGCGTGCTCGTCGCGCTGCTCCGCTCAGCCGCATAGCATGATGGCCTGGGGGCTGTCTCCGCTACGCTCCGGCTGTGCCGGTCATGATCCAAACCCGCCCGCGCAGCGGCTGATTCACCGGATATTCGGGTTTGTAATTTAACACTGAATGAAGCGCCATTTTATCTTAGCGTCCGGCTCGCCACGTCGCCGGGAGATGCTCACCGCCGCCGGGCTTGATTTTCAAGTGATGCCTTCGCCTGCGGAGGAAATTCATGATGAATCGATGCCGCTGCATCTCCTTTGTGAGGCGAATGCCGGATTGAAGGCGCTGGCTGTTGCCGCTGACTACCCGGAGCATATTGTGATCGGCGCGGATACCCTGGTCTCTGTTGGCGGGGTTGCGTTAGGAAAGCCGGGCAGTCAGGATGAGGCCCGGGAGATGCTTGCCCGCTTGTCGGGTCGGGTGCAACAAGTTTGCACCGGGGTGTGTCTTGCTCGCGGTGAGTCAACGCGTTGTTTCCATGCGATCACCGAGGTTGTTTTCAAGGAGTTAAGCCCAGAGGTGATCGAGGACTACATGGCGAAGGTTGATGTGATGGACAAGGCGGGGTCCTATGCGGTCCAGGAGCATGGCGAGATGATCATAGCCGAGCTGCATGGCGACTACGACAATGTCGTCGGGTTGCCCTTGAGCATGCTTTTGGATGATTTGTTGGTTTTCGAGGCGGGTTGCTATATTGGCATTCTCCGGGGGGCTCACGAGACATCATATCGCCAGCGACCATGCGAGTTCCCTCTGGGCATGTTGGTTGCAAAGCGGCCGGGGACAGGGTGGTGGGTGGACACTCCTGCCCACTGTGGAGGCGGGCAAGGTAGCTTGTCC
This sequence comes from Akkermansiaceae bacterium, assembly GCA_029287105.1. Lineage (GTDB taxonomy): Bacteria > Verrucomicrobiota > Verrucomicrobiia > Verrucomicrobiales > Akkermansiaceae > Oceaniferula. The sequence continues at coordinate 3,969 of JARFRT010000419.1, forward strand.
CGGCTCAGGGAGCCGAGTTGCCGGCCGGGTCGGAGTTGTGGCTGGTTTATTCGCCGGTGAACGAACCTTCGCTGGGGAACTCAGGCCTCTGTTCTTTTCCGGGTCGGCGGAGATCGTGGATGTCACGCAGGGTGTGGCGGTGTTGGGTGGCTTCGGAGCCGGGGTGGCGGTTGACCTGGCTGCCAGTCATCAGAATCCCCCTACGCTTGAGTTTTTCCTGGGCGGCAACGGCCCGGGCAATGTGGCGGAGGGCTTCATCGGAGAGTGGACCGAATGCTTTGTCCCCGGCGAGTAAGGAGGTGGCGAGCAGTCGCTTGAGATCGACATCGACGGGTCGGGTGATGATTGCGCCGTCGGGGCGCATGACGATCATTTTTCCGGCAGGGACTTTGACGCGTTTGGGCCCGCCGAAGATGCCTCCCTTGGCACCTTTGTCGCCGAGCTGGAGGGCGACGGTGCCTTCCAGGGTGATGAGTTTGACCCATTGGCCGATGTTGTACTCCATCAGCAGTGTGGTGCCGGTGATGGCGGCCGTCACCGTGGCGGTGCGGATGGTGGCTCCTCCGGCGCTTTTGGGCACCTGCAGCAGGATGGACCCACGGTTCAGGTTGATGTCGCGGCTGCCACGCCGAAAACTAAACGTCGAGTTGGCGCCGAGGCGGCTGATCGTTTGATCTTGGAACGTCAGCTCGGTACGGGAGCGCCGACCGGTCTGAACCGAGGTGTGACCGCTGACGTGATCGCCTAGCTTGGCTTGTCGTCCGGATTTCTGCGGTTGATAGAGGCGGACGTCGTTAACGCGGCTGGTGACCGTGGCGGACTGCAGGGTGTCGCCATGGGCACCCGCGAGGGTGAGTAGGCTGACGGTGGCGAGGAGATAGGCGGGTTTCATGACATGGTTGCTGGGTTGTTTGACGGATGGATGGGATCGGCTGTGGGACGTATTGCGGGTGGTATCCAATTAAAAGCGGGTGGTGAAGCCGATGCCGAGCCCTCCTTGGATGCTATCGTAGTCGGCGGCGCCGGCCGGAAGGTTGGAATCATTTTGCACGTAGGTCAATGAGGCGTGCAGGCGGGTGGATCGGGACACCTGCCAGTAGAGTTCGGTGCCGATGACATGGTTGTAGTCTTCGCGCCCCCCCGTACCGTAGTCGTAGTAGGCGAAGTGGTAGTAGAGCGCGGCCCGGAGTTTGTCGGTGATTTGATAAGTGTAGCCGAGGTGGGCGCTGTATTCGTTTCTTTCCAGTAAGCCGGGTGTCGCGTTGAGGTTGTGGGCGGCATCCAGGGCGACGTAGGCACTGTGTTTGGCTGTGCTGAGAAACATCTTGTGCGCACCTGCCCGGATGCGGTGGGCGCCGTAGATGCCATCACTGAGCGATCCGGATGTGACACGGGTGTATTCGTAGCGGGCGAAGAACAGGATATCGAAAAAATCGGGTGCCGTCTTGATCAGTCCGGCACGTAGGTCGGTGCGTTCGAAGTCGAGCGACCCGGGTGAGTCGTAGCGGTAAACATCCTGGCTGGCGGCGAGGTTCAGAAAGAGGTTGTTACCGATACGCGGTTGCCAACTCGCACGGAGTCGTGACTGCCAGATGATGCCATCTTCTTCCTGACTGTTCGTGCTGGCTGTGTTGTCGGTCCAGAAAAGTTGGGTGGACAGGTCGAAGCGGACTGGGGCGCTGTTATCGTAGCGTTTGAGAATGAGTTGGTCGCCGAGGTCCGAGTCCGCGGGGCTTGCCGGGGCAAAGCGCTTCTCTTGGTCGATGTCGAGGTCACTGTATTCTGCCGCATCATAGGCACTGCCTAAAAAGCGTTCCACCGGGGAAAGGGCGTCGATGGCAAATGTACACGGGGAGGTGACGACGAGACCGGCAATCAGAACGGCGAGGGGAGGGAGGGTGGGAAGATTGATTTTTCGCATGGCAGGACAGTGGTTATCATGGTTGTATCATGGATACTTGCGCCACCATAACGGATGTGACCATACTATGACAAGCAAACAAGATTCTAATGATGAAGCTCGCTGGAGTGCTGATACCCGTAGGAGGTTGCTGGCCTGTTTATTCTGTGGACTGCTGGCGGCGGGATTGTGGTGGGTCCCGGTGGTGGGGGATTTGTTGCGGCATATGGAGCTGAAAACGGGGGATGCTGTCTCGATGGTGGATACGAGGGTGAGACCGCGGCAGGATTTTGTTTTTCTGGGGATTGATGCGGCCAGCTTGCGCGTCAGTGGAGTTGATGAGGCGGAAGTGGCAGGCAGCGAGACCTTGCGGAGGATGCGGGGCCAGTATCCATGGGATCGGCGGGTTTATGCCGAGGCGATTGACCGACTTGCCGATGCCGGGGCCCGGGTGATTATCCTCGACATCGTTCTGGCACAGGATGGAAGTCCGGAGCAGGATGGGGCGCTGGCGGCGGCCATCGCAAGACATCGTGACAAGGTGGTGCTGACCTCGGCATTTGTTCCCGTGGCGATGGGTGGGGAACGGGACAGCGTGCAAGTGGTGGAGCCTGCCGAGCCGTTTTTGGGTCCGATTGAGAATGAAACATCATTCGGCTACGCCAACTTCTGGCCACTGCACGGCGATGGGGTGATCAGAGTTGCGCATTTCAATCGAACCATCAACGAGGCCAATGGGAAGCCGGCCCACCCGGACGAGCCTGTGTATGAGTCGATCGCAGCGGTCGCGGCCAGGAAGTTGGGGGTGGTGCCCCCCGCTGGGCCCAGGCGCTTCCGGCTGGGCGTCACCGACGAGAGTTTGGCGGCCAATAGTTATGAGCCGCTGAGTTTGGTCACCATCTTCACGGAGAAAGAGTGGGAGAAAAACTATCAGCGGGGGGCATTTTTTAAAGACAAGGTGGTGATCATCGGGCCTGCAACTCCGATGTTCCATGACACCCATCTCACCGTGGGAGGAAAGATCTATGGTGCCCAGCTTCATCTGCAGGTGTTGGCGGCTCTCTTGGATGATACTTGGTATGAGGAGGTGAACCAGACGACGTTGGCGATCGGGGCATTATGTCTTTTCGGGGTGCTGCTGGCAATGCTCGTCGCCATTCGCTATGCAAGGACGCTTCCGCTTTCCCTGTCAGCCGTTGTGTTCTGGGTGATGATGATGGGCACGGTGATGGGCGCGATGTATGGGTGGGATATCTTGTTAGGTACATTGATGGCCGGAATGCCGTTTTCAGCAGGAATCCTCGGTGCAATCATCTGGCAGGCGATGACGGAACGGGCGCGGAGGCAGGCATTGCACCGCCACCTGCAAAGATCCGTGTCGCCCGATGTGGCGGATGCCATCGTCAGGGCGCCGGACGGCTATTACCGGGCGGCATCGGGAAACAGGCGACAGGTCACCGTGCTTTTTGCCGACGTGCGCGATTTCACCCATCGATCCGAAAGTCAGGACGCGGTCGAGCTTGTCAGTCAGCTCAACGAATATCTCGGCCGTATGGTCGGGGTGATTTTTTCCCACGGTGGCACCGTGGACAAGTTTATCGGCGATGCGATCATGGCGACATGGGGGGCGCTGGACGACAGCGATGTCGCGGGGCAGAACAAGCGTGCTGTGGCCGCGGCGGAAGAGATGCTGGTTTCTTTGGCTGAGCTGAATGAGGGGTGGAGGAAGTCCGGAAAGGAGCCGTTCCGCATCGGCATCGGGATTCATCACGGCGAGGCGATTGTCGGCGAGGTGGGGTCCGACCAGCGCACTGATTTCACCGTCATGGGTGATACGGTGAATCTGGCGTCGCGGATTGAGGGGATGACCAAGGTGATGGGATTGGATTTACTCCTGACCCACTCCGTGGTCGAGGCCCTGCCCGAAGATGGCGCTTGGCAGAATGTCGGCGAGGTTCGCGTGAAAGGGCGCAAGAATGGTGTGGTGTTATTGACTCAAGGGTCGGCGAAGGATGACGGCCGGGCCCGGTGGGATCGCTTCCTGCACGAGTTTCGCCAAGGTCATTTTGCCATGGCCGCCGAGATGCTGGCGGAGCTGTCCCGACAGGATGAACGCGCGGGCTTGGTCAGTTTCTACCAAGCACAGATCAAAGCGTTGACCCGGAACCCGGACGGTAGTGCCAAAGAATGTCTTGATTGGGACGGCGTCCTGAAGATGGAAAGCAAGTGATTGCGCGGGCGCGCAGCAGGTGATGGGGCACTGCTGGCCCGCTGCAACCCGGCGGCTTTAAACTCGAAGTTTCAAACTCCCAAAAAATACCCAAGCACCCCAATACTCAGAGGATTCCGTGGTTCCAAAAAGAAGCCACAGCCCAAGACTTCTTTCGTGCATTCCGTCTTCTTTCGCGGTTGAAATCTGACATGGCAACCCAAGAAAAATTCGTAAGCTTCGCCCGATTCGCGGTTAAAAACGAAGCAGCAACCCGAGTCCCTTCCCGTGTTTTGCGGTTTATTCCGATGGTGGTTATTCTGGGGGCAGCGAGCCTCGTCCATTCAGCGACGACCCCCGGCCAGGATGAAGCGGCGGGAGGATACCCCCGTCCTCCGGTAGACTGCGGGTGGCGGGAAGCTTGGGCGCTTTGTAGTGCCTCGGGATGAAAAAGGCGTAGCGTTTCGCATCGAGATGCCTTTCCCAGGCCAGGGCACGGTCGGCACCGGTGGGCATTTGACGCAGATCTTTTTCCCTGACTTCGGCGACAGGGACACGGCGGGGGATCAGGTTGGCCACGGAGCGAACCGATTTTTGGGCAAGTCCCGCGGCATCAAAATTTCCACAGGATACAAGGAGCGAGCTGGAGATAAGGGTGAGGCTCAGGGGGGCGATCCTTTTGTATAAGGATGGTTGTTGATTAGAGTCTCTCATGGGTGAAATATAGCATTTTTCGACTCCCATGGGCATTCACTAATGTGTGACAATGCGGTGATATTGGCGCTGGCAGGGTTTTGACCCAGTAGTTCGGATACACTGATATCCAATTATTTCTGATAAAAATGCGACAACCTATCCGGTTAGGGGAGGCGATATCAATCGTGGCGTCCGGCCCCTACCATCCGAGGCATTGCACCGTCTGTCCGTTGTGTTGCCATGCGTGGGCGCTGTGGATGAGTTGTTGGACGTAATCGATGGCATTGCCGACGGCTTTTTCGAGCGGTTGCTCGAGCGCGACACCTGCCGCGATGGCGGCGGAGAGCGTGCATCCTGTGCCGTGGATCCCGTCGGGGATATCGGCCATGGGGTGGCTGAAGTGGTGGGCGTTACCATCGTGCCAGAGGACGTCGAGACGGTCGTCATTTCCCGGCAGGTGGCCACCTTTGAGCAGGCAGGAGGTGTGGTGCTGTTCGGCGATGTCCCGGGCGGCGGCCTCGAGATCCTGTTTGGTCGCAATCTCGCGGTTCAGGATGCTGGAAGCTTCTGACATGTTAGGAGTGACCACGGTTGCCAGCGGGAGCAGGCGGGCGCAGAGAATGCCGGATGTATCTTCACCTATCAGGGTGGCTCCGGTCGAGGCAATCATTACGGGGTCGACAACCAGCGGGATTTTCCGTTTCTCGAGGATTTCAGCGACTGCGATGATGCACATGCGGGATGGCAGGAGTCCGGTTTTAACGGCACTGACCGGATAGCTGTCTAACAATAGATTGAGCTGGTCCTGAAGCAGTGGCACTGTCTCTTATACACATCT
>JARFRT010000432.1 GCA_029287105.1 Akkermansiaceae bacterium
ACTAAGCAATCCTGATGCCATTTGCTAAGAAAATAAAATGATCACGGGTATTTATCCGTCCAATTGCCGTGGCTCCATGGTTCGCAGGCTCATGGGCACGGGCGCTGCGGGAGCGAAATTCAATACCCTTGTCCGGGACGGCCACCCCATTGCCCTGGGCAATAATCAGCTTTACCTGTCACGAGAAACCACGCATGTTCAAGACATGAAGTTCTCTAGATTATTCCTAATGGTTGTCACGTTCGGTTCGTTTTTCGGAGCTCCTGCTGCGGAGGCCCGTATTTTTACCAATACGGCCGGCAAAACAATCAATGCCGAGCTGGTTGGAGTGAATGGCAAAACGGCCATCCTCAAACTCGACAATGGCAAACAGGCGAAGGTGCCGCTCACCTCGTTATCCAAGGACGACCAAGCGTATGTCACTTCCTGGTGGCAAAAAAACAAAAACATGGTTTCCGAAAATGACGTGAGACTCTCCATCTCAAAAAAAATCACCTCGCACCGAGAGCCCAAGAGTAAAGATGGCAAAAAGAAAGACAGCAAATCGAAAAAAACCTCAACCGTCTACACCTGCACCTTGAGCAGCTATTGCAAGAAAACCATCGAAAACATCAAAGCCGACTATACGGTGTACAAAAATGTCAGCTCGCGTGGTGAAGGCGGGTCAGGCTCCTCAACCGATGCCATCGCCAAAACGACCACAGTAAGCAGGTTAGAATCCAACAAATCCGCTGAATTTGTAACCACCGCGGTGGAGTGCATCACCTCTTCCAAAAAAAGCAAAGACGGCAAGGGCTCATCAAAACGTGAATCCATCGTCGGCATCGTCGTCACCCTGTCCGTCGACGGCAAAGAGTTCCTCAAGCAGAGCTACCCCGAAAACTTGCTCCGGAGGCTTGAAGACGAAGAGAAACGCGAAAACCGGAATAAATAGGCCGACTCCCCGAGTTCAAGACTTCAAGCCCCCCTTACTTTCTCAACTCAAAATTCCCGGCGTTTTCGGAAAGTCCGACAGCTTGGACGTTGAGGGGCTGGCCGATGTCCTTTCCGGCCTTCAACTTCCAGACAATCTTCTTGTCCGGGGTGACCTCGAAAACCGGGTAAGGGCTGTTGTAGGTGGTGCAGATCAGGTTGCCGCTGGGCAGGAGGTGCATGCCGGCGGCGTATTGGATGCCGAGTTCGGGCAGGTCCTGTGGGGTCAGCGACCAGATGACCTGGTCGTCTCCATCGAGCATCACGAACGAGCCGTTATAGGATGTGCCGACCAACAAGCGGTCGTTCTCGAGAGGCACGACCGAGTGCAGGTACTTGACATTGATCGGGGCGGGCAGCCTCGAGAGGTCGATTATTTTTTTCCGGCTGCCGTCCGGGTTGAGAATGATCAATCGTTTTTCGTAGGTGGAGACAATGATGTACTCCCCGGCGGCATTTTTTCTCGCGCCTCTCATTTGTTGGTGCGGGTGGTTCAGCGCGATGTCGGTGACGGGAATCACCCTGCGGCCATTACCGTGTCTATCGAGTTCGATCAGGCGGGCCGGGGCACTTTCAGAGATGAGGACGCCGCCGTCTGGCAAGGGCATGCATGCGTAGATTTCGCTTTTTTTGTGCGCTGCACTGTATTCAAAGACCAGTTCGCCTGCTGCGTCGTATTTCCTGACACCGGATTTCCCTGTGGCCAGCACACCCCCGTCCCTGAGTTGCCAGGCATCCATGCAGGCACCTGGCGTGGGGTAAACCCGGACGACCTTGCCATTTCTGATTTTCAGAGCCCCCCGATGGCTAGCAGCCACCAGGAGTTCGGGGTGGACGTCCTCGACGTTGACATAGGAGGCGGCGCTTCGGCCACCCTCTTTGTTTTTGAGCACCAGGGCATAATACGGCATGGCCGCGCGCGGTTGCGGATCGACCGCATGATCCGTCAGGGTTTCCGCGACCAGAGTCGCTTTTCCCGGGGTGAAATTTTCCACCCCCCCACGGTGGACTTCAGCTGGCAGGCCGATGTTGTCGGGTGTCCTGGCCCAGCTCAGGCGGAGCTGACCAGACGTGTTGTATGCGGCGGTCATCCCGGGCGCCTCCTTGGGGAGTTCCGGCTCAACCAGGATGCGGTCCTCCCCTGCGATGGCAATCGCCCCGGGCATGTCGATCCGCGGTTGGGCGAGCGCCCTTGCACGACTGTCTTCAATGACGGCGAGCATTTTCCGGTAGTGGAGGTTGGTGGTGTCGGCAAAACTCGGGCGGACTTTGCCTCCCGCCTGCATGGCTGGCACTTTTTTCGCCGGGAAAAAGCTGAGCGGCTTGACGGCGTGCTGGTAACGGCCACTGCGCAACAGGGTGATGCGCTTCCGCGCCGGGTCCATCGGGTGGTCTCGACAAATTTCCAGGCCATATCCGGCGGTGCCCTTGGCCAGCGGTGCCCGTAACATCCGGCTGAGCTCCGGCCGTTGCAGGTTGATCCAGTCGCGCGTGACCATGCCGTCATGGCACTGGATGCAGTTGGCCTCCTGCATCATCTTGCCAAGGCGGCTGTAGGTTTCGCTGATGGCCTTCGAGGTGTAGCCATGCCGGGTATAGTCCCAGTTGCCATAGTAAATGCCATTGCTATCAATCCATGCCATCACCAGATCACGTTCTTTTTCGCTCAGTTTGACGTCATGATGCCCATTCATGATCACTTTCGCCAGCGGAGCCGTGGCCGAGCCGTGAGATCGGGGGGCGAAGAGACGGTTGGAATAATGCGCCGTGCCATTCATCGAATCGATCCCGGAAATGTAATGCGCAATCAACTGGGTTTCCTTGCGGTCAATCAGGTTCTCATAACTGTTGCTGAAGTTCGTCGTCCAGCCACCAGTCAGGTCGAGTCGCCGGGCGAATCCTTTTTCGCCGCCATGGCAGTCGACGCAGTGCTTGTCCCAGATCGGCTGGATCATCCTTGGGTAGTCCATGTAGCCGCCACCCCACGATTCCACCCGGAGCGTCGAGGGCTTTCCCTGCAGACCGGCATGGCCGCGTGGCCTGAGCATCGGTGACTTGTTTTTATCCTCATGACAACCGATGCAGGAACGCACGGTCCCGGGTGCCGCCTGAATAAATGTGCGCATGCTCCGGATCAACCGCTTGTCCTTGTCGAGCACTTGGAAATAAAGCAACCGACCCGACGGCGCTTCGAAGTAAATCGAGCCGTCATCGTTGATGGGAACCATACCATGGTAGATTTTAGCAGCAAAGGCCAACGCGCCACTGACGAGGAAGGTTTGGTTATACGGGTTTTTGCTGAGCGGGCTTGGGCTGACGCGGGAGCTTTCCTCAACCACCCGCAACCACTTCGCCTCCCCCTTCGCGATACCCTCGAGACCCTCATAAACGTTCTGCACAAAAAAGGAGCCCTTCTTTTTGCTCCGGTCGGTGCGCTCCGGCAGGACCGGGGGAGTCGGGCGCACCTTGACCAGCATCGGCGCGTGCAGACAGATATCCGGGGACGACAGCAATGTGCGTCGGCTCCCCTGCCGGTTCATTATTTCGATCACATTCCGTGGTTGTCCATCGGGGCGACCACTGGCGAGCAGCGAGTCGGCGTCGAGCGGGTATGGTTCGCACGCGTTGCCGCGGTCATGGGTCGGCTTGTCCGGGGTGATGAAATTGAAGATCGCCAGCGGGTTGTTTTTCCCCTTGGACGGGTCGATGTAGGATACGGTTCCGCGCGGTGGCCCGTTGTGCTTGGTCTGGGTAATAGCGACCAACCCGCCCCCCGGCACCGGTCGCGGGTCGAGGCAGGCTTCGGGAAAGGTCATGTTGTTAGCAAACATGGCGGTCTCATTGCTGCCATCCGGATGGATGGTCCACAGCGATTGCACCGTCAGCGCATTTTTATCGATATACTCCCATCGCCCGAAGACAATCCGGCCATCGGGCAGGATATTGGGATCGAACTCATTCTCCGAGTTCACTGAGATGGCATGGATGTCACTGCCGTCGGCATTCATCACGTGCAGGATCGTCACGCCCGAGTTGTTGCAGGGCACCAGCCCGGCCGCTCTCGTCGACAGAAATAC
>JARFRT010000525.1 GCA_029287105.1 Akkermansiaceae bacterium
AGGCTAACATGGCGGCACACCATCTCAGCGAGGCAGACTACGGATGGTACCTCGACCTCCGGAAATACGGCACCTGCCCGCACGCCGGATTCGGCATGGGCTTCGAACGCATGCTGATGTTCGCCACCGGAATGAAAAACATCCGCGACGTCATCCCATTTGCCAGAACTCCGGGAAGTTGTGAGTTTTAGGCGCAAAAAATCCTGTTCATCCTGTCCATCCTGTTTAAAAACACACATCCATGATCGTTTCCCCAAAAATCCGAGGTTTTATCTGCACCACCGCACACCCCGAAGGCTGCGCCGCACACGTCCAGGAACAAATCGACTTCGTCAAATCCCAGCCAAGGATTGAAAATGGCCCGAAAAACGTGCTCGTGATCGGCTCCTCCGCCGGCTACGGCCTCGCGTCGCGTATCGTCCCCGCCTTTTCCTCCGGGGCCAACACCCTCGGCGTCTTCTTTGAAAAGCCGGGCAGCGACACCCGCACCGCCTCAGCCGGCTGGTACAACTCCGCCGCGTTCGAAAAAGCCGCCACCGCCGAAGGACTCTTCGCCAAGTCGCTCAACGGCGACGCGTTCTCCAACGAACTCAAACAACAGGCCATCGATCTCATCAAAAATGACATGGGCGGCAAAATCGACCTGGTTGTGTACTCGCTCGCCTCACCCCGCCGCACCGACCCCGATACCGGTGAGGTCTACAGGTCCGTCCTGAAAACAACGGGTGGCGAGTTCACCAACAAAACCCTCAACACCGATCGTGGCGAGGTGGAGGAAGTCACCATCGGTGCCGCCACCGAGGAGGAGATCGCACACACCATCAAGGTCATGGGAGGCGAAGACTGGGAACTCTGGATCAACGCCCTTGCCGAAGCCGACCTCCTCGCCGAGGGAGTCAAAACCGTCGCCTACTCCTACATCGGCCCGAAACTCACCTGGCCGATCTACACCGACGGCACCATCGGCGGAGCCAAAAAACATCTCGAAAAATCCTGCGCGGCACTCAATGCCAAACTCAGCGAGTCGCTCGGCGGCTGCGCCTACGTCTCCGTCAACAAAGCCCTCGTCACCCAGGCGTCATCCGCCATTCCCGTCGTCCCCCTCTACATCTCCATTCTCTACAAGGAAATGAAAGCCAAGGGGCTGCACGAAGGCTGTATCGAACAGGTTCAGCGCCTCATGGCCGACCGCCTCTACTCCGGTGACCCCCAACTCGACGAAGCCGGCCGCATCCGCGTGGACGACTGGGAAATGCGCGACGACATCCAGGCCGCCGTCGAGGAATCATGGAGCAAAGTCTCCAACGAAAACTTCAGCGAGCTCGCCGACTATGCCGGCTATCAGGAGGAATTTCTCAAGCTGTTCGGCTTTGGCCTCGCTGGCGTCGATTACGATGCGGAAACCGATACCTCCATCGCGCCGCCATCGCTCAGCGAATAAGCGACCGCGGGTGCTTGCCCGTGACGGGTACACATACGACAAGTTTCTCGTCCCAAGCTTTTCATCCCTCGGAAAAGCGCTATTATCACCGGCATGTCCAGTCGTGAACGCACCGATTCACTCCTCGTCTCGCGTGGTCTCTGTGACTCGCGCGAACAGGCGAAACGCCTGATCCTCGCCGGTGAAGTGCTCACCGGCACGACCGTGGTCGCCAAACCGAGTACCAAGATCCCGTGCGACGCCCCGCTCACCGTGAAGGAGCGACCGAAGTTTGTCGGGCGTGGCGGGCTGAAAATGGAAGGCGCGCTCGACGCCTTCGGGATCGACCCCACGGGCCTGGTCTGTCTCGACGTGGGCGCGTCCACAGGCGGCTTTACCGATTGTTTACTCCAACGTGGTGCCGCCAAAGTCCACGCCATCGACGTCGGCACCAACCAACTCGTCTGGAAACTCCGGAGCGACCCGCGCGTGATCGTCAAAGAAAAATTCAACGCACGCCACATGACCCCCGAGGACATCGGCGAGCCCATCGACCTCGCCGTCACCGACGTCTCGTTTATTTCCCTGACAAACATTCTCCCGCCCATGTTTGCCACCCTCGGCAAGGGAGGCCAAATCATCTGCCTGATCAAGCCCCAGTTCGAGCTGAACCGCGAGGACATCAGCAAGGGCGGCATTGTCAGGGACCCCGAACTGCACCAGCGGGCCGTGGATAAAATTCATAACTTCGTCACCCGGGAATTAGGTCACACCTGGATTGAATCGATCGATTCACCCATCACCGGAACGGATGGAAACAAGGAGTTCCTCGCCTGGCTCAGACCTTAGCGCGCAGACCTGGGGAGGAGGGGGACTCCCCGCGCGACTTCACCATTCACCGCTCTCCGGCCTGGCTTCACCGTCCGGATTAGGTCGGCCTGAATCCCTCCTCTAACAAACGAAGGGCAAAGGCCCTTCGCCAGCCCAAAACTGGGCTCATGACCCGCGACATGCTACCCATACAGCGGGCCGTAATTGTCGCAGGCGCGGAAGTCGCCGCCCTCGGGGTCGGCAGTGCCGTGAGCGGCCCATGAGGAGGGTCGGTAAATGCGGTCTTCGCTGACATTGTGCATGTAAACGGGAATGCGCAACATGGCGGCGAGCGTGATCAGATCGGCACCGATGTGGCCGTAGCTCATCACGCAGTGGTTCGCTCCCCAGTTGTTCATCACCGAGTAGGTGTCGCGGAAGGCACCTTCGCCGGTAATTTTCGGGCAGAACCAGGTCGTCGGCCAGGATGGGTTGGTGCGCTCGTCGAGTGCGTTATGCACGTCCTCGGGGAGCTCGACCGTGACACCCTCGGCGATTTGCAACGCCGGCCCGAGCCCCTTGACCAGGTTAAGGCGGGCGATGGTGGCGGGCATACCGCCCTTGGTCGCGTAACGCGTGCTCATCCCTCCCCCGGGGAAATACTCGGTAATCGACGGATGCCAGGTGGTGGCATCAAGGCAGGCCCGCACCTCGTCATCGGTGATATCCCAGAAGGGCTTCATCGCGGGTTTGCCATCGACGGTCATCTGGCCGGTGCCATCGAGGGTGGCGGGGCCGGAGTTGATCAGGTGGAGTAGCCCGTTCGACGCGTCCCCTGTTAGCTCGTGGCCAGCGACGCGCTTGACGGCGTCAGGCGACCAGTAGGTGCGGAGGTCGGCAAAGATCTGCGCCGTGTTGGTCAACAAGTTGCCAAAGAGCATGGTGACGGCATTGAGGGCATCGTTTTCGGTGGCAAACTGATAGGGTGCGCGCTTTCCATTCCAGTCGAACGAGGTGGTCAGGATCGCCTCCATGAAGTCGCCGTTCGGGAAGTGGTCGGTCCACTGCCGCTGCCCCTGGAAGCCGCCGCAGATCGCGTTGCGTCCGTGCGCTTCCTCGCCGTATCCGAGCTCGGCGAGCCGATCATTCCCCACCATGAGGTCACGCGCAATCAATGCCATCTTGACGGATGTTTCCCACTCGGCATCGAGCACCTGACGCGGGCGCCGGGTCTCCGGGCTATTGTAGTCCTTCCCCTCAGGACAGTTTTCCTTCACCCAGGCGAGCGCCTTTTCGTACTCCACCGGGTCGTAGATCCCCTGGTCGATACGGCGGGCGACCTCGGTCATGTCCACCGCCTCGACGCGGATACCCAGATAGTCCTGGAAAAAATCCGGATCCACCACCGAGCCCGCAATCCCCATCGAGGTGCCCCCGAGCGAGAGGTAGGATTTGCCACGCATGAGGGCGACGGACAGTCCGGCGCGGCAGAAGGAAAGGATCTTGTGGGCGACGTCGTCCGGAAGCGACGTATCATCGGATTCCATCACATCACGACCGTAGATCCCGAAGGCGGGCAGTCCCTTCTGGCTGTGTCCGGCGAGGGCGGCGGCGAGGTAGACCGCGCCCGGCCGCTCGGTGCCGTTGAATCCCCACACCGCCGTGGGGGTGTGCGGGTCCATGTCCATGGTCTCGGAACCATAACACCAGCAAGGCGTGACCGTCAGCGAGACACCCACGGTTTCACGTTTAAACTTGTCGGCACAGGCGGCGGCCTCGGCAACCCCGCCGATACAGGTATCGGCAATGACGCACTCAACCGGTGAGCCGTCCGGGTCGCGCAGGTTCCGGGCAAGAAAGGCGGCGGTCGCCTTGGCCTGGTTCATGGTCTGGTCTTCGAGCGACTCGCGGACACCGCCGAGACGGCCGTCGATGGTGGGACGGATGCCAATTTTAGGAAGATTCCCTGATTTGAATACGGTTTTCATGACTTGCTTGGGTGAGATCAACCGGCATAATTTTACGTCGGTTGTGTTTATTTGGGATTATTTGGGTTTAAAGTCAAGCGATGATGATCTCGGTGCCCAGATTGCGCAAGGCCTCGAGCACCGTCGGGTCGGCATTTTTTGTGGTTACCAGACTGCGCAACTCCGAGCATTCGGCGAAAAAGAAGGCGGACCGCTGACCGATCTTCGATTCATCCGCGAGGAAACAGACGTCTTCTGCGGCCTCGATGACGTGCTCCTTGAAGGCGGCCTGGCGGGAATTGCCTTCGCTGACCCCTCGTTTGAGGTCGATGCCGTTGCCGGAGAAGAACATGCGGTGAATGTTGTAGCGGTGCAGGGTTTTCTCTGCCGCCAGGCCGATAAACGAGCGCGAGCGCTGTTCAAAGAGCCCTCCGGTGCTGATCACGTCGATGTTTTCAGCCCCCGCCAGCGCGGAGATGACATCGTGGGCATTGGTGATCACGGTGAAGGCAAAGTCGGGCAGGTAGCGGGTGATGGTCAGCGCCGTCGAGCTCGCATCGATAAATACCGTCTCGTTCGGCTGGATTCGCTTGGCGGCCGCCTTGGCGATGGCATTTTTTGCCTCGCGGTTAATCAACTGCCGTTCGGTCAGGGAAAGCTCCCTGATCACCCGCTTCGGAGGGATGGCCCCACCGTGGGAACGCACCAGCAGCCCCTGCTGCTCAAGGTATTCAAAATCCTTGCGAATCGTTTCATCCGTGACGTCCAGCTCCTCGGCCAGACCCTTCGTACGCACCGAACCCCGCTCGGAGAGGGCCAGTATTATCCTGTGATGTCGTTCCGCGGCAAGCATGGTTTATTCTTTGTATAATTGGGTTTTATTAGTTTTTTCTTTGTTTTTCGTTGACTTGTCAATCAAAACATGGGAAATGCGATCCGTCAGCCAGAAAATTCATGCCTTCCTCCCAACCAACCAGCACACCCCGCGCAGTGATCGAACACATGGTGCGCGAGCAGGTATACAGCAAAATGGGCCTGCCCCTGCCCCAGCAAGCCAAGGCGCCGAACGGATTTGTTGTCAACATCAGCGCACGCCACTGTCACCTGACCCAGGAAGCGGTGGAAGCATTGTTCGGACCCGGCCACCAACTCACCCCTAATAAATGGCTCTATCAGGAAGGCGCCTATGCCGCCAAGGAATCGGTCACCCTGATCGGCCCGCGCAGCCGCGTCATTTCCAACCTCCGCATCCTCGGCCCATGCCGTGAGCTGAACCAGGTCGAACTCGCCTTCACCGATGCCATCGCACTCGGATTCGATATCCCGATCAAGATGTCAGGTGACGTTGCCGGAACCCCCGGCTGCATGCTGATGGGACCTAACGGATATTTCAAAATGGACGAAGGCGTGATCCGCGCCCAACCCCACGTCCACATGCACCCCGATGACGCCGCCTACTACGGCGTCGATCACCTCGATACGATGAAAATGAAAGTCCACAGCCCATGCTCGGTGACATTCAACAACATCGTCGTCCGCGTCGACAAAAGCTTCAACCTCGAAGCCCACATCGATACCGATGAAGGCAATGCCTGCGGACTCAAACCCGACACTTTCTGTGAGCTTATCAAGTAGAGAGCCCACCTAAAAACACTAACCACAACCAAAAAAAACAAGACCATGAACAAAGCCCTGGGAATGATAGAAACTAAAGGCTACGTCGGTAGCGTGGAGGCCGCAGATGCGATGGCCAAAGCCGCAGACGTGGATATCGTAAAACAAGTACAGATCGGCGCGGGATTCCTCTCGATCCTCGTGCAAGGAGACGTAGGCAGCGTTAAAGCAGCCGTTGACGCCGGAGCGGAAGCTGCCGGTCGTGTCGGCGAGCTCGTCAGCGCCCACGTCATCGCGCGCCCCGCCCCTGAACTTTTGAAGCAATTCGACATCTAATGGGAAAGAACTCCATTTCTACCAACTACTAACAAAAATAATATTATGGCTAAGCAAGCACTTGGAATGATTGAAACAAAAGGGCTCACCGCCCTGATCGAAGCATCGGACGCCGCTATCAAAGCCGCTGACGTGACCATGACCGGCTGGGACAAAATCGGCTCCGGACTCGTCTGCGGGTTCTTCACCGGCGATGTCGCAGCAGTAAAAGCGGGCATTGACGCCGGCGCAGAAGCGGCAGCGCAGGTCGGTGAAGTCAACGCCGTCCTCGTCATCCCCCGCCCCCACGAAGACCTCGGTCAACTCGGCAGCTGGATCTCCTGATCCTCACCTCCGCCGGCCGCAACCTGTCACCTGACACACATGCGTATCCTGATCGCCAACCTGGGGTCCACCTCATTCAAGTACCGTCTCTATCAAATAGACGGCACGAATGAGTGCGTGGTCGCATCCGGCGGTTTTGAGCGTGTGACCGACCACGCGGAGGTCATCCACCAGGCCCTCTCGGATCTCGTCGACCAAGGTCATCTCAGCGCCATCAGTGATATTGATGCCGTCGGGTTCAAGACCGTGCTCGGCAAAAACCTGAGTGGCTGCGTGGAGGCGGACGACGCGGTGATTGATGCTCTGGAAGGCTTCCGTGAGGTGGCCCCGGCGCACAACCCGCCCTACGCGGAAGGTATTCGTCAGTTTGCACAGATCCTTCCCGAGGCCCGGCTCGTCGCCCTCTTCGAGACGGCTTTTTACCAGTGGGTCCCCGAGCAAGCCGCACGTTACGCCGTGCCCAAGGCATGGCACGACGCCGGCATCCGGCGCTACGGGTTCCACGGAGCCAGTCACAAGTACGTCGCAGAACGCTCCGCTGAGCTGATGGGACGTGATGATGTGGCTGAAACCGTGCGCCGCCTCTACATCGACGGCCCTCGGGAAAACTCCGGTGCCCCTGTGCGCGTCGTCTCTTTCCACCTCGGTGGTAGCAGCTCGGTGACGGGCATCCGCGACGGTGTCGCCATCGGCACCAGCATGGGGTTCTCCCCGCAAAGTGGCCTGCCGCAAAACAACCGCGTCGGCGACCTCGACTCCGGCGCCATCCCCTATGCGGTCAAAACGCTGGGGATCTCCCTGGAGGAAGCCGAGCGCCAACTGACCAAGGAATCCGGCCTCCAAGGTGTTTCCCAGGTCGGCAACGACCTGCGCGACATCCGCCAGGCGGCGACTGACGGCAATACCGACGCCCGACTCGCACTCGACATGCTGGTGCACTCGGCCCGCCAGTGGGCCGCCAGCTACCTCTTTGACCTCGGCGGTCTCGATGCCATGGTTTTCACCGCCGGCATCGGCGAAAACAACCCGTGGCTACGCACCGCCATCTGCCAGCAGCTCGAAGAATTCGGCATCAGGATCGACCCCGAAAAAAATGCCGCCTGCATCGCCGAAGAGGCCGAGATCAGCGCGGCCGACTCGAAGGTGAAAATCTTCGTCATCCCGGCGAATGAAGAACTCGTGCTCGCCCGTGAGGTGCAGCGCAAGATCGCCTGACCCATCCCCCCTCTCCATCCATCTCTCCCAAACCATTCAACTTACAACCAACCCAACAACCAACCAACCAATACCATGGCTAAACAAGCAATAGGAATACTCGAAACCCGCGGCCTCATCGGCCTTGTCAACGGCACCGACGCGATGCTGAAATCAGCGAACGTCACCCTCGCCGGCCCCATGCGCCAGATCGGCAGCGCCATGTGCAACGTCGTCGTCGAAGGCGATGTCGCGGCAGTCAAGGCCGCTATCGACAGCGGTGCTGCAGCGGCCTCACAAGTAGGTGAAGTCATCAGCGCCCACGTCATTGCACGTCCTGACGCCGCCATCGCCGATGTGCTGCCCAAGGCCGCCAAGCCTGCTAAGAAGTAAGCTCGCATCCGTCGTCTGTTGACCCCTGGGGAACCCGCCGGTTCCCCGAGGGGGAAACACCCCGTCATCCAGTCACGCACAACCCACTCACAAGCACCATGTTTCTCGCAGAAGTCATCGGTCATATCGTCGCCACCAAAAAAGACGATAGTATGCAGGGGAAAAAACTCCTCCTGCTGCGCCCACAACTTGTGGACGAAAAGAACCCCGGGCAATTCCGTAACGGCGTCAACACCATCGTCGCCGTGGATAACATCGGTGCCGGTGAAGGTGACCTCGTGATGTTCTGCCAAGGCAGCTCCGCCCGACAAGCCGCCGGACTGAAACCACTGCCCGTGGACGCCGCCATCATCGCCATCGTCGACACCGTCGATGTGCTTGGCACAAAAATTTACCAAAGTAGTTAGAACTCATCCTAATCCGTGAATAACATCGACCAAGATACACTGCGCAGCGTTGTCGAGAACGTGCTCCTGAAGCTCAACGCAGGCGCGCCGGCGCCGACCGCCCCGACTCCCCCTGCACCCGCGCCCGTTGCCGCCACTGCGGCACCCGCCCAGGACAGCTCCTGCGATTGCGGCAAGGCACCCGGCATTGGCGGCAAACACGGCGTCTTCGCCCATGTTTGCCAAGCCTCCGAAGCGGCGCACAATGCCTTCCTCGAACTTCAGAAACTCGGTGTCGCAGGACGCGCCCGGGTCATCGAGATCGTCAAGGACCTCTGCACATCCAATGCCGCGGCATGGGGTAAATTCGAGCTGGAGGAAACCAAGATCGGCCGGCTCGACCACAAGATCGGCAAGCTGGAAATCGTCAAGTTTGTCCCTGGCGTCGAATGGCTCCGCCCCGATGCCATGAGTGGTGACGATGGAATCACGCTGGAAGAATTCGCCCCCTTTGGCGTCGTCGGCGCCATCCTTCCCGTTACCCACTCGATCCCCACCCTGGCAGGCAACGTCATCAGCATGGTTGCCGCCGGTAATGCCGTTGTTTTCAACCCGCACCCGGGAGGAGCCAAAAGCGCCGTCCTGGCGACCCGCGCCTTCAACCAGGCGATTGAACGCGAGCTGGGCATCGACAACCTGATCTGCACCATCGAGTCGCCCAGCATCGAAACTTTCGAGAAGATCTGCAAAAACAAGCACATCGCCATCATGGCCATCACCGGCGGCCCTGCCGTCGTGGAGGCCGCCATGCAATCGGGCAAACGCTCGATCTGCGCCGGTCCGGGCAACCCGGTGGTTGTGGTCGATGAAACCGCCAACCTCGACAAAGCCGCCAGTTGCATCATCGAGGGTGCCGCCTTTGACAACAACCTGCTCTGCATCGGCGAAAAGGCCGTCTTTGTCGTGGCTTCCGTCTTCGAGCCTTTCATGCAAGCCATGGAAAAGGCCGGCGCGGTCCGGCTCAACGCGAGCCAACTTGACAAACTCACCACCGTTGCATTCAACATCGAGAATGGCGCCGGCGGCTGTGCCCAGGCCGCCCTGAACCGCGACCTGATCGGAGTCGATGCCGCCGTGCTCGCCCGCCACGCCGGAGTGAACGTCCCGGCGAACACCGACCTCATTTTCGCCGAGACCGACGCCGACCACCCCTATGTGCAGAAGGAGCAAATGATGCCGATGCTGCCGATCGTGCGGGTGCCTGATTTCGAAACCGGAGTCACCCTGGCCAAGGAAGCCGAGCACGGATACCGCCACTCCGCCGTGATTCACTCCATGAATGTCGACCACATGACGCACATGGCCAAAACCATGGACACCACCATCTTTGTCAAAAACGGATCATCCACCGCGGGCCTCGGTCTCGGAGGGGAAGGGTACCTCAGTTACTCAATCGCCACCACCACCGGCGAAGGTATCACCACACCCAAGACCTTCACCCGCATCCGCCGCTGCGTCATGGTCGAGAACCTGCGCATCATATAACCCGCTGCCCCAGCAGCGCAGTTCGCCCCACTTCCCGATACCCAATCCCTATTTCCCATCCCAAATGCTCCACTGCCAAGTTGTCGGAAATGCAGTTGCCACCGCGAAACACGCTTCGCTTGATGGCTTCAAAATGCTGCTCTGCCAACAGCTTGACGCAGAGGGCGGTCCGTCGGGCACCCCGTTCATCGCCATCGACCTCTTTGGCGCGGGGATGCACCAGAAGGTTTTTGTCAGCACCGACGGCATCGGCGCACGCGACGTCGTCCACGACCAACACTCACCCATCCGCATGTTCATCCAGGGCATCATCGATTAACACCCCCGTCGCCCCGGCGGCACACTTTAATCCCAATTCCCTAATCCCAACTTCCCAATCCCTCATGAGAATAGGACACGTCATCGGAAAGATCACCATGCACACCCAGGAGGAAGCCCTGCGTGGTGGCCGCTGGCTGATGGTCAACCCCGTGGACACGGACCAAATCAACCACTGTATCGACCAGTCCCCCACCCTCACCGCGCAACCTTCACTGGTCGTTTACGACAACATCGGTGCGGGTGCCGGCGACATCATCGGCTTTGTCGAGGGAGCTGAAGCCACCGCGCCATTTGATGACCCGACCCCGATCGACGCCATCAGCCTGGCCATTTTCGACACCCTCAAGTACGTGGCCCCCACCGCCTAACCTGCCGTCCAACCCATTTCCATCCTACCCACCATGAAGAAAGTTTACACCGGGAAAAACATCCAGGACATGATCAGACAAGGCACCAGTCTCGACACCATTCCCGCCGGAACCGTGCTCACCCCGTCGGCCAAGGATGCGATCCGCGACCACCACAAAGGAAGCAACGGCTACGCAACCAAACCGGCAGTAGCAGCAGCCGGAGCGGGTCGTTTCCCACCCCTTCCCGCCGGTGTGCCCACCGTCCCGCCCGTGCCGATCGTCCCCAGCCTGGAGTACCACTGGACACCCGGCACCGACGCCGCCACCCCCGAGGAAATCCAACGCTTTTTCTACTCCCCGGACATTCAGAAACTCAAAGAGCAGATGACCCACATCGCTCACAAAATGTGGAAACGCAACATGGTCGATGGCAATGGAGGCAACATCACGGTGCGCGTCGGCGACAACCTCGTGCTCTGCACCCCGACGCTGCGCTCGAAGGGCGAGCTCAAGCCCGACGAAATCGCGCTCGTCGACCTCGATGGCAATCAAAAGGCCGG
>JARFRT010000020.1 GCA_029287105.1 Akkermansiaceae bacterium
CTCGGGGCTTCTGGGAGGACTCCGCCGTTTCGCCAAGGACCCAAGGCTTCCATTGGAACGGAAATGCCCGAAGCTACTTCCGTGTCGGCAAGGCTCTGGGTGCTGATATGAAAACCCTTCTGACTGAGTAACGGAATCGAAGCAAACATCTGAACACGAATCTCCATTCAGTCCGTAAATTATGAATATATTAAGACTAAGACTTCCCGTTTTGGTGTTCACACTCGCGCTCTGCCTACAGGTCGCTGCGAAACCTCCCATCGTGCCGAACCCGGACTTCACAAAAGGCGAACCACTCCCGGAGATGGCAAAGAAAGACTGGACACTAGGCGCAACCGGTGCGCGTGGCTGGATGCATACGGAACAACAACGGACGACACTGGCGCGCCAAATTTACATCACCGAGGTGGCGAAAGGATCCCCGGCCGATGGCGTCTTGCTGGAAGGTGATGCACTACTCGGCGTGGCAGGTCAGCACTTCACTTACGACCCACGAACGGAAATGGGCAAGGCATTGACGGCGGCAGAGGCCAAGGACGGCAAGCTCTCTCTGATTCGCTGGCGCGAGGGGAAAGGAATCGAGCAGGTCGTCGTCGAATTGCCGGTGCTCGGCAGCTATAGCCCGACCGCGCCCTACAACTGTCCGAAGTCCGAAAAGATACTGGAGCGGGCCTCTGAGGCATTGGCCAAGAGCATGCAGCAGGACGGCTACGAAAAACAGAACCCCATCGCCCGGGCACTCAACGGGCTCGGCCTGCTGGCCAGTGGCGATCCAAAATACCATTCAATCCTGAAAAAAGAAGCCGAGTGGGTAGCCAGCTATGACAACAAGGGCTTCGCGACTTGGTATTATGGCTACCTCACGGTATTTCTTTCGGAATACATCCTGGCAACCGGTGACAAATCGGTGCTGCCCGGTTTACGCCGTATGGTGGTAGAGGCCTCCGAAGGCCAGAGCGCCGTCGGCTCATGGGGACACCGCTTTGCCAATCCCGACGGCCGACTTCCCGGCTACGGTATGATGAATTCGCCGGGCGCGGTCCTCACCGTCGGCTTGGTGCTGGCACGCGAGGCCGGTGTCGATGACCCCAGCGTGATGACGGCAATTCAGCGCAGTGTCACTTTGCTGCGCTTCTACACTGGCAAGGGCTCTGTGCCCTATGGTGACCATAATCCGACCATGACTTACCATGATGACAATGGAAAGAACGGGATGGTCGCGGTGCTTTTTGATCTAATGGAGGATGCCGAACCAACCAAGTTCTTCTCACAGATGAGCACGGCTTCCCACAGTCACGAGCGGGACACCGGGCACACCGGCAACTTCTTTAACATCACCTGGGCGATGCCCGGAGTCTCCCGAGGTGGACCCGATGCCAGCGGAGCTTGGATGAAAGAGTTCGGATCCTGGTATTTCGACCTCGCCCGCAACTGGGATTACACTTTTCGGCATCAGGGGCCGCCTACCCAGAAACACGATTCTTACAACGCATGGGATGCCACGGGCGTGTATCTGATCGCCTATGGGATGCCCCGCAAAGCCATCCGCCTGACCGGCAGCAAAGCATCGGTCATTGCGCCGTTCGATCCACAGACGGCCGCAAATCTAGTCATGGATGGTCGTGAATCCGAGATCACCGATCTAAACAAAGCCTTCACGAGTTGGTCGCCTATCGTTCGCGAGCGCGCCGCCAAAGCCCTGGCCAAGCGCGCTGGTGTGCCGGCTGCTCCCTTTATTAAGCTGCTCGATGCGCCTGCGCTCGAAGCCCGCATGGGTGCCTGCGCCGCTCTGGGCGCCCTGGGAAACCGTGCGGCAGCTGCCGTGCCCAAGCTCCGCGAGGCAATGCGATCAGATGATTTGTGGTTGCGCGTGCAGGCCGTCAAAGCTCTGACTGCGATCGGCGAGCCGGCCATGGTGGCGCTGCCGGAAATTCTGGAAATGCTGGCCAAAGGTCCTACACCGCAGGACCCGCGGGCGATGGAACAGCGCTTTCTTGTTGAGGCTCTCTTTCACCCCCGCAAAGGTATGCTTCGCAGTTCGCTCGATGGAGTGAATCGCGACTTGTTGCTGGCGGCTATTAAATCCGGCCTGCAAAATCAGGACGGACGCACCCGGGGCAACTTCGGCAGGGCCTATGAGAACTTAACCATCGATGAGTTGAAGCCGATCCTGCCTGCTATCCATCAGGCCATTCTGGTAAAGTCCCCGAGCGGTATCATGTTCGACGGGAGTGTTCAAAATGCCGGTCTGGACCTTTACAGCCGGAACCACGTCGATCAGGGCATCGAAATGATTGTGCACTATATTCGCGTGCAGAAACCCCATGGCAGCGATTCGAACACCCGCAGACTACTGAATATGCTTAAAAGCTACGGCGTCCATGCGCAGCGCGCCATCCCGGAACTGGAGAAACTCGCCGATTACTTCGAGGGAGGTGAACCAGACTTCCCTCAGTGGGCCAGCGATAAGAAAGCGGAGGCCGTGCGTGCCGCGATCAAAGAGATCAAACAGATCAAAGATAAGCCAAAGCTGATCGACTTGAATCTCTAGTGTGGCTAAAAAATCGAACATGTGGGCATAGTCCTCTATTCCAAGGCAACAAGCTCTGCTCACTTATCAATAAAGATCATGCGCTCACTTTTAATCTGCTCATTCGCTTTTCTGTTTACGCTTCCCGTATTCGCGGAGGTCACACTGCCGAAGTTTTTCAGCGACAACATGGTGCTTCAACGCGGGTCGGAAGTTGCGGTCTGGGGTGGGGGAGCCGAACCGAATGAATCCGTCACGGTGACTTTTGGTGGCCAGACGAAACGCGCACGCGCCAATAAGGGGGGCTACTGGATGGTGCGCCTTGATCCGATGCCCGCCTCGCACGAAGGACGGACGCTGGCTGTGAATGGCTCCGTGCGGTTCGAAAATATTCTGGTTGGTGATGTCTGGCTTTGCTCGGGACAATCGAACATGGAGTGGACGGTTCGGGGCACGCTTAATTCCAAGGAAGAGATTGCCGCAGCGAATTTCCCGTCGATCCGTCATATCAAAATCCAACGTCAGACGGATGCTTTGCCCCAGCGTGACCCACAGCAGGTTGTCGGCTGGGATGTCTGCCAACCGGACAAGGTAAGCAACTTCACTGCGGTGGGTTATTATTTTGCCCGGGCCATACATCAGGAACTGAAGGTCCCGATCGGGATCGTGAATTCCAGTTGGGGAGGAACCGTCATCCAGCCCTGGACAGCACCCGAAGGGTTTCACATGGTGCCCGAGCTGGCCCGCATTTCGGCTAAAATCAAGGCAGCGGATCCAGCCTTCGAGACAGGGAAGGAAGCCTACCTCAAGGCTCTGGAAAAAGTGGATCTTTGGCGCGCAGAGGCAAAAGAGGCTGTGGCTAGAGGTGTGCGCCCGGAGGCTATGCCGGAGATGCCCTTAATCGCATCGGGGGGGCGCGTGCCCACTTACGTCTACAATGCGATGATCCATCCGCTTACCCCATTCGCGATTAAGGGTGCCATTTGGTATCAGGGTGAATCCAACGGAGAGGAAAGTATTAGCTACTATCATAAAATGAAGGCGCTGATCCTGGGCTGGCGTAAAGTCTGGAATCATCAGGGAGACTTGCCGTTTTATTTTGTGCAACTGGCCAACTTCAAGCAGAGCCCCGACACGCCAGAGGGCGGCGACGGCTGGGCTCCCCTGCGAGATGCCCAACTGAAGACGCTCGAACTGGACAAGACCGGTATGGTCGTGGCCATCGATATTGGAAATCCAAAAGATATCCACCCGAAGAACAAACAGGATGTTGGTAAGCGGTTGGCGCTTTGGGCCCTCGCTGACACCTACAGCAAGGATGTCGTGCCCAGCGGACCTCTGTTTGATAGAATGACGACTGAAGGCAATAAGATACGGATACATTTCAAATACGCTGGATCAGGCCTAATGGTCGGCCGGAAAGAAGGTCTGGAACCTACCCGGGAAATCCCAGGCGGCCAACTCAAGGAGTTTGCCATCGCTGGTAAAGACAAGGTCTGGCATTGGGCGGATGTGGTAATTGAAGGGGACGCGGCCGTGGTATCCAGCAGCAAGGTCGCCAAGCCGGTAGCCGTGCGTTACGCCTATCGAATGAACCCGGAAGGCGCGAACCTCTACAACATAGAAGGCCTCCCCGCCTCCCCATTCCGAACCGACAACTGGTAAGGAAACCAACCGATGGCCACAAAACGCGAACAGCGCATCCCACAGTGGTACGATAAGATGACTAGATGGATGAAAAGGTCGTGAACCACACTCCAGTATATTAGATACAATGATGAACAACAAACGAAACACCATCCTGCTCTTGATGAGCACCATCTCCATCTGCCATGCTGACCTGCTGGTCTACGAACCCTTCGATTATCAACCGCACAACCACGAGGTGGCGGGACGCCTGGAAGGCCGCAACGGTGGCCTCGGTTTTACCGAAGCTTGGAAGGACACCGCAGGCGCGACTGGTTATGCGTTCATTTACGACCAGCGCGGCAACCCCGAAGATCTCTACAGCGGTGGCTGGGGCGGAGGCGAGCCCGGCTGGGACGGCGTTGTCGACAACCTGCCCACGATGGGCGGATTCATGGGCATGTCGGATTGGGACAGAACCGGTTCACCCCATTCCACCCGTAAGCTGGCCCGCAGCGCCGGGGAGATGGCCAAGGCCAATGGCGGTGTGCTGTGGCTGAGCGCCGTATGGCACATGCCCAACCAATCATTCTTCGCCCCCGTGGGCATCGCACTGGCTTCCGATGACAGCGGCTTCAAAGACCGGGCGATCGCCATGTATGGGGAAACGGATGCCATTGGTGCCGGCAACGGGCGCAATTTCAGGGATGGCAGGAAGCGTTTGAACCCGGTCATTTGGAAGAAGGGCGAGGAAGTGGCCGCCACGCCCGGAACCAATATCGACAGCAAGAAGGACAACATCGTTATCCTCAAGTTCGAGTTCGGAGAGACTGACAAAGTAAGCACCTGGTATTTCACTGAAGATCAGAAAATGACCGAGTCCGCCTTCAATAAAAATGCCGCATCCTGTAGCGCTGCTATCGATGAGGACAGTCTGGACGTCTTGACCGTATGCACGATTCTCAGGCAGAACGCGATTGATGAAATCCGTATCGGAACCGATTTCAAAAGTGTGATCGGCGGGAGCATCCCACCACGCCAAGAGGTGAAGATCACCAAGCAACTCTATGATGCCAAGAGCGACCGCTACTATCTCGAATGGACATCCAACCCCGGCGAAACCTACGGCGTCTACGCTGCCCATGATGCGGGCGGCTACCAACCCTGCGTCGCGGCAGCGGTTGAAGCGTCAAATAAGAAGAAACTGACAAGTTTCGGTCCCTTCGCCAGCCCCATCAAAGGCAACGGCAAATTGAAGTTTGAAATCGGTTTGCCGGATTCTACCCCACCAAGCATCGAGCGGGTCTGGGGTAGCGGCACCACCATCAGCATGGTCTTTAGTGAACCGATGATTCCGACGACGTCGTTGTCGGCCGGCAACTACGCGATCACGCAGGAGGGTGGCCAACCGTTGACTGTTGAATCGGCCGTCTTTAACCCAAGCAACGGATCCGTAACACTGACCACCAAGGGGGCGCTGAAGCCTGATGCGACTTACACCATTGCCACCCGCAACCTAACCGATCTAGCCAGCCATCCTTTGGTGGAGGCGAACACATCCTTGCGCACCTGGGACGACGATCCGAAGGGGATCAAGGTCTTCATCCTGGCCGGTCATTCGAACATGGTTGGCTTCGGTCACAGCGAAACAGGTCAAGGT
>JARFRT010000067.1 GCA_029287105.1 Akkermansiaceae bacterium
CCACCAACCGCCGCAACTATCTGGCCAACCTCAAGAGCATCTGCAGCGCACCACTCAGTGATGACGAAATGAAAGCCATCGCCGCCATCGACCGCGACTGCCGCCTCATCAAAGGACACGTCTTTCTCTGGGAGAGCGCCAACGACTGGCGCGATCTGTGGGACCTCGAGGGCACGATCGCCTCATAGGCAACCCACCATCGCCATCACCCTCCACTGCATCACCCTCACCAGCCTGCTGCTGGCCATCATGCCGGACAAGGAGCCCAACGACATGGCGTCGGTGCTGCGCATAGATTGCTCCCTCGAGTGAGTGCGAATCAGGTCTGTGACGAGGGGCGCTTCATCGTCTCGCGGAAGAACTTGGGCGATATGCCGTAGTACTGCTTGAACACCCGCGAGAAGTGATAGGAATCCTCGAACCCGATGCGGCCGGCGACCTCCTTTACCATTAGGTCCCCGTTGAGCAGCAGTTCGCCAGACTTGTTGAGCTTGAGGCGGGTGAGCATCTGCCAGGGGCTCTCGTCCGTGAACTTCTTGAACAGCCGCGACAGGTGGCCCGGCGACACATGGCAGGCATCGGCAAGCGCGGCCACCGAATCAATCTCGAGATAATGCTGCCCGATATAAGACAGGCATCTTTCGTAGGTTGTGAAACTTCGCGACACCCCGTCATCGAGGTCGATGGCCTTGAAACGGGCCTGCGTGGCGATCAGCTTGAGAAGCTGGAGTATGATGCGCTGGCAGCCTCGCCCGCCATGCTTGCCCGTGTCGTGCAACTGCCGGAAGAGCGCATGCATGTCGCGCAGGTTGGGCATCTGGCACGGCGCCGGGGATTCAAGGAAGGGCTTGCCCACGACCTCGCCCACCTCGCTGCCAGTGAAGTCGACGAAGAACTTCACCAGCGGCGCGTCGCTCGCGTTGCTGATCTGGTGAGGGGTGCTGGGGCCGTAACAAAACAAGCTGCCCGCCTTCAGTTGGTGGGAGCGTCCGACGAGGTTGAGGTTGCAGGTGCCGCTGGTGATGTATTCCAGCCCGTAGTAGTCAAACTGCTCGCGGTTGATTGCATAGTTGCGGTTGCAATACTCGAGGCCGCCGCAGGTGACCACGAAGCTCGCCGCAGGATCCGGCCTGAGGTTGAGAAAGAAGTAGTCGCTCTCGTGGACTTGGGTGGAGATGAAATCCGGAGTGATCTGGTTTTTTTTCATGGTTTGAGGCAATGGGTACAAGCCAAGTTCAGAAGTTGTATTCATCCATTAGTCTTCCCGGTTGTCCATACAAATCAGGAATATTCTTAAGGATTTTTCAATTTAAAATGTCACAAATATTCATCACCTGGTCTGAATTATCAATTTATTCCCAGCTGGAAACGAGCTAGCATCACGACGTTCGTTTGCTAGTTCCATACTTGCCGCCACTGCGGGTCCCACCCCATGAATACCTCCCATGCCATCGGCCGCTTGACAGCCCTGATGGTAACCCCCTCTGCCTCCGCCTGAAACCTTCATCAATGACTTCAGCTATGAAACCATCGCACCTTGCCCTGATTTGGATTCCACTACTCACCGGCCTGGCCGTCTCGGCCCACGGCCAGCACAAGGACATTCCCCGTCCCGCAGAATTGCAGGATCTCGCCTTGGGTGGCCGGTTTATGGACCGCCTCGAGCCGATGCCGCTGCTGGGTAAGCGGACCGCAGACACATGGGGTGTTGACAAGGTCAAGCCGCGGGATGTGCTCAACGGGATCGAGGAGGCGGAGTGGTCCTACTGGGGCGGCAATATCGTGCAGGACGAGGATGGCGTTTATCATCTCTTCGTGTGCCGCTGGCCGGAGGGCCATCCCAAAGGCCACATGGCTTGGCTTGAGTCCGAAGTGGTCCGTGCGACCTCAAAGAACCGCTTGGGCCCCTACAAGGTCGCCGAAGTCCTGGGCCCCGGACACAATCCCGAAGCCTATCGCCTGAAGGACGGGCGCGTGGTTTGCTATGTGATGCATGCCTACTATGTGGGGAAAGGCATTACCGGACCCTGGAAACGCGAAGAATTCGATTTCGATCCGCGGGACCGTCGTGTGTTGGCCAACCTTGCCAATTTGAGCTTTGCCCCGCGTGAGGATGGCTCCCACCTGATGGTCAATCGCGGGGGCGGAATGTGGGTCAGTCGCAACGGCACCTCGGTCTGGGAGCAGGTCACCCAGGGCAGCAAGTATCCCGAGGGTGCACAGCGCCGCCATTTCGAGGATCCCGTATTGTGGCGCACCAGCGTGCAATACCACATGATCGTCAACAACTGGCACGGGCGGGTTGCCTATCATCTTCGCTCCAAGGACGGCTTTCACTGGAAGGTCTCTCCGGGGGAGGCCTACACGACCGATTTTGCCATCTCCGAAGACGGGGGGGCGGACGAGTGGTACAAATACGAGCGGATGAAGGTCTTCCAGGATGGGCACCGCCGCGCAATTCAGGCCAACTTCGCGGTGATCGACTTTAACAAGTGGAAGGACCAGCCCAACGATATCCACAGTTCGAAGAACATCTCCATCCCTCTGACTCCCGGTCGGCTCCTGACCCTCGAAAACAAGGGGAAGATCACCGACGCGACTTCAGCGGTCCGCGTAAGGATCGCTGCCGAGGAGGGCTTCGACCCGCATCAGGACATGGATTTCAAGAGCCTGCGCTTTGGCGCACCTGAAGAGGTGAACTACGGTCGCGGGGCGCACCTGCTCAGGACTGAGCGCGAAGGCAAAGACTTGATTGCGGTCTTTCCCGGCAAGGGCTGCGGATTCGCCGACCACAATTTCGCCGCCAAGCTACTGGGCAAAACCGCCAAAGCCAAGCTGCTCTTCGGCTATTGCCGCCTACCGTGGGTCGACTATCGGGAGCCCAGGCTTAGCGTCAGAAGGCCGGTGGTCGCCCTCCGGGATGAGAGCCGTGTGTTGAAGTTCGAGATCCAGAACTACGGCCTGCGGGCATCCGAACCCTCCAAAGTGCGTATCGAGGTCGAGAACATGCCCGATCTTCGTGTGCTCGCGCCCACGCTTGAGCCCTATGAGAAAGCCTGGCTCGAGATCCCCCTGCCACGCGCCTACAAACCGGGATCAACCCACCATATGCGGGTGATCACCGATGAGGGCAACCAACAACCGACCGTGCTCGAGGTCCGGGAACTCCAGATGCCGAGCCAGTAAAGAACAGCAAATCAACATGGAGGCTTACTTGGAAAAACAAATGAATAAAGACATGATCAAATCAAATTTGAGTGTGAGAACTTTGATTTTAGCCATCGCGACATTCGTCATGTTTCCCGCCTCCTGTAGCACCACTGATGAGTGCGATGATGAGTGCGATGATGTCTATGAGCCGACTATCGAGTCACTCTCCAAGGTCAACCCCGCGCCGGAATGGTTCCGGGATGCCAAGATCGGCATCTATTTCCACTGGGGTGTCTATTCGGTGCCTGCCTACGGAACAGAGTGGTATCCGCGTTTCATGCACCGGTTGGGCAAGAAGTTCAACCTGCATCACACCGAGGCCTGGGGTGATCCCCTTGAATTCACTTACGCCGACTTCGTGCCGATGTTCAAGGCGGAGAACTTCGATGCCTCCGATTGGGCGGATCTCTTTGTGATGGCTGGAGCGCGGTTTGCCGGTCCGGTGGCCGAGCACCACGACGGATTCGCGATGTGGGACAGTGCTCTGACCCCTTGGAATGCGGCGGACATGGGGCCGAAGCGCGATCTCACCGGCGAGCTTGAGAAGGCGATCCGGGCGCGGGGAATGAAGTTCGTGGCCACCTTCCATCATGCGCGGAACCTCCTGTGGGAGAAGGCGCCCGGGCAGTGGGCCGGGCACTACGCGCCGGTCAAGGC
>JARFRT010000075.1 GCA_029287105.1 Akkermansiaceae bacterium
CACCCATCCGGTCAGACGTGCACTTCTGCGCTCTCGTCGATGAGCAAGGCAAGCTGTCGCTGCCCAACAACTTCTGGCAATCACTACAAACCTACCGCACCCACGCCAGCGGCGGGCGCCTCATCGTCCCCCCGGGCGCCCACGCACTGCTCGGCCAGCAACTGGTCTACGGAGACCCCGGCTTTTTCACCCGCTGGGAAGTCATTGCCGCAGATGACCTCGACCAGGCGCTCGCCCTTGCCGCCGCAGACGAGAAAGGCCCCGTGGCCGAAGCGTCGCAACAGTTCGAATCGATCAGAACCGCCACCGGGAAAACCAGCGTCACCCAACTCGCCGTAAACAGCATCGTCCGGTCACGGCTCACCCGCATCCTCGAGCTCGCACCGGATCATCTGTCCGCCAGGATGCTTCTCCTGCAGGGCAGCGGCAAACGCCCGATGCGCTTCAACCAACAGACCCTCGCGCTCGTGCTGCTGCCCTCGGTCAAAAAAATTCACGACTTCCTGAAAAATGACCTGAATGCCGAATACTTGCCCCCGTCCGCCTTCAAAAAGACCCACGATGAGGTACGTGCCGAAATCGATCCCCTGCTCGACAAGCGACTGCTCGACAGCTCCTACAACCCGCTCTATCAGGACGTCCTCGCCCTCGCCACCGAGCTTCGCCTCCTTGAAAAATCCCTCATCCGCGCCAACAAAGATGAGGAAGACTACTCCGGCAAAACAAAAGCGCTCAAGCGCTTCTTCCGTTTGCAACGCGACGCGGCGACCCTACTGGAAAAAACCCTCGTTGCCGCAGGCTTACCCCGGGCAACCAAGGACATCAAGGCCCCGTCGAACTAGCCCTCTCACGGGGGCGGCATGGTTGGGGCATCACTAACAAACCGAGGATGCCTTACCGGCGAGCTGCCGCGTCGCCGGGGAGAATTTATTTTCGCGGAGAATGAAAATGCGGGTGTTTCCGGTCGTGGTTAGCTTGCATCCACTGCGCCATCAGCTGGCGCATTTTCAGCCTTATCTCATGATGTTCAGGCGATTTCGCCGCATTGTTCAATTCGAACGGGTCATCGCGTTCATTGAACAAGTATTCCTCGTTGGCACCGGTGAGAACGTATTTCCATTTTTG
The DNA here is from genome assembly GCA_029287105.1 of Akkermansiaceae bacterium. GTDB lineage: Bacteria > Verrucomicrobiota > Verrucomicrobiia > Verrucomicrobiales > Akkermansiaceae > Oceaniferula. Next base: position 1,126 of record JARFRT010000075.1, read on the forward strand.
CGACCGCACCATGCGGTGGCCCTCGCCGGGTTTTCCTCCGACTCCGATACATTCGCTGAAAACATAATCCCTTACCTTCATTTGAGGATTGTCTAAAATCGGCACCAGACTTTTCCCCTGCAAATGTTTTTCCATCCTCAACCCGGCAAGTGCCATGATTGTGGGATAGACATCCAGGCTTGATACCAAGGCATCAGTCCTGACGCCATTCCAACGGGAGTTTTTTGCGGGCCAGTGGACAAACATGGGAACGCGCACCGACTCTTCGTGCATGGTGATTTTGTTACCCAACCCGTGGTTCCCGAGGAAATAGCCGTTGTCAGACAGGTAGATGATCAGCGTGTTTTCGTACAAGTGCAGCTTTTTCAGCCGGGCGATGAGATGGCCCATTTCGTCATCGAGCTGACTGATGGTCGCGTAGTAGGCCTTTGCAAACTCCCTGATCACCTCTTCGTTTCTGGGGGGACCCGCGGGGAGGTTTTTGTAATTGTTGCGGTAGTCGGAGTCGCGGTAAAGCGTCTGCTGCGGCACTCCCTGGTTGTTGATGCTGAGCGGCTCCGGCGACTCCCGGAAATTTCTGGCCACAGGGATTTTTCCGGTCTCATAAAGGTCCAGCCATTTTTTATCCGGCCTGAGAGGGACGTGGGGTTTATGAGGCGTCAGACAAAGCAGGAACGGACGCTTGGTTTTTGCGCACTCTTGCAAGAAATGATGGCTTGCGGCCAAGGCTTTTCCATCGGCACATTCTTTCCCCTGTTTGAACCCAAACCGGGTTGGGTCGCCCAGATGGGATTTCCCAAAGAGTGCCGTCTCATAGCCGGCCGCCGTCAACTTGCTCCCCAGGGTGAGTTGACTGCGGTTCCCCCCTGCGCAATAAGCCCCGAAGGCCTTGCTGTTGAGAGCGATGACGCCATGCCTCTGGGGGAAAACCCCCGTGTAAAGGCTGGCGCGGCTTGCCGCGCAAATGGGTGAGGCCACGTAGGCATGGTTAAAAACAAGCCCTTCCGCAGCCAGCGAGTCAAGATGAGGAGTTTGGATCAAAGGGTCGTTATAACCCATCGCCCGATAAGTCTGGTCGTCGGTGAAGATCACCAGAAAGTTGGGACGGCCCACTGCCTCATGCTTTTCCTGCGCGGCGACGGAAAAGTCGACGGAAAACAAAATAATAATCAGGATGTAAATGGCTCGGTAAAACATCATCTCATTTCTTAATTGCTTCGACTCCGGACGCTATAGCGATCCCGCTTCAACACCAGATATTTTATCGCCGTTGGGATTACCCGTGTTGCCTCACCGAAGCGGACACCGAAGAAAAACTCGAAATGCGGAGAATCGCTCCCATTGCCTCATCAATGAGGATACACTCCGCCGTTGATCCGGTTTCCGTCCCCCCCCCTCCCCGAAAACCCAGAAGAACGGCCCATATCCGTTTTTCACTTTGCAATGAAGGAAAATCAAAGGAATACTCGCGCCACTATGACCCGCCTTTCATCACCCCATCGACTCCACCCTCTCACCCGCTGCTGCGCGATGTTGCTGGCCTCACTCGGTCTCATCCTCAGCAGTTTTCCCGTCGCCGCGGCCTACCGCCCGCCCGATATGGAGAAGGAAATCTTCGATTCCAAGGAAGTATCCCTCAACAAATTCGACCGCGCCGGCCTCGTCGGTGCCCTCGTCAGCATCGCCCGGGACTTCGACGAAGAGGAAAACAAAGTGGAATATGATACCCGTTCCTATGCCCTCGCCATCGCCGGACGCCTCGATCATAACAGCACCAAAGTCAACGACTGCCTGGAACAACTGAGCTCGAGCGGCAGAGCCGTGCGGGAGGATGGCGCCGAGATCAGCCGCACCTCCAGCCGACTCTATTCGGGTATCCGTGCCCTGATCCGGAAAAAGGACAACAAAGCCAATCAAGCCTGCGCCGCCTACTGCGTGAACGTTGCCCTGACATTCGACCCGGATGGGAAAAAAGCCGACAAACTCCAGGCCCTCGAAAAATCCCTGACCCAGGCAGGCTACAAAGCCAACTGGAAAGGCCTGCTGAAATCCGCCATCCACCATGACAACAGCCCTTGGTCCCGGGGTCAGGGGCAGTTCACCAAAGTCGAGCGTGCCATGCCCGGTGGCACCGCCGAAGAATTCGCCCGCAAGCAGATCCGTATCATCGGGCTGTCGGTCCGCCGCCTGCAGAGCGGCAAACACGCCGGAGCCGCCCTTCCCGTCAGAATCACCGCCCTGCGCGAGGAGGACCAGGAAGACATCCTCTTCAAGTTCGATCAAAAAGTAGGCCCCATGATGGCGGGCTCGCTTGATGAAGTCATCAAATTCATGCGCGTCCGTTACGAAAAAGATAAAATCCCCGACGGCTACAAAGTCGATATCACCATGGGCGATAAAGGGCTCGTCGACGGCCCCTCGGCCGGAATCGCCTTCGCCCTCGCCATCGACACCCTGTTCACCGGCGAGGAAGTCGACGAACACTACGCCTGCACCGGCACCATGACTTCCGATGGTCAATCGGGCGTCATTGGCGGCGTCGCAGGAAAAATCCGGGGAGCCATTCACAAGGACTGCAAAATCGTCGGCATCCCCCATGGCAATGCCAAGGGCGTCAATGACGCCTTTCTTCTCGACGGCATCGACTCGTTGCTCAACATCAACGTCTTCACCCAGAAAAACTTCGCCGACGCCTACAAGCTCTCCCGTAAGAGCAAATCGGCCGACATCGTCGCCGCCATGGAGACCTACCAACAGGTCGCCGAACTGGTCAAAGAAAATGGCAGAGACACCCTGAAAGAAACTGAAATCCAGAAAAAACTCCAAAGCGTGCTGGATCATACGCCCAACCACCTCTGCGCCAAACTGCTGCTCGATTGGTCCAAGGGGGAACACGTAAAAACCCTCTCCCTGAGAGGGTCACTCGATGAACTCGACACCGAGATGTCCGCGTTCAGATACGGCATCAGCAAGGAAAACAAAGAAACCGCCATCGAATCCGTTGCCCACCTTGAGAAAATCAAGACCATCCTCGACAAGCGCATGCAGCCCTACCATGACGCAGCCCTGACCCTCTGCCAGGCCATCAAGGGCGGCACCAACGAAGGAGAACAAGCATCCGACTTCGCCAAACGCATCGGCACCCTGTTCAGAAAAGCCAGTAGCGCCCGTGGCAAAATCCTCGGAGATCCGGAGATTGTCGAAGAAATGGGCAGTTGACCCGACCGCCCCCACCCGGAACCGATGGCTGCCACTCCATGCCCAACCCCCTTGGGGCGCTTTTTGCCCCGCCCTTGACAAGCCGCACACCCGCCATAGTTTAAACGGCATAAAATACCCAGGGCGGGCCACGCCAGAACCACCACCATACCCCCTCTCCACCATCCACCCTCACCTCCCACCCTTACCCCCCCATGAATGACGGATTCCGCCGCTTACTTGTCCTTCTCGCTGTCTTCTGCATCGCCTTTCTCGCCGTCTTCGTCATGCGGAAAATCCAAGGCGGCAACAGCCTCATGGATATCCTGACCTGGCGCAGCACCGACAAGGGCTTCGAAAGCGAGAAATACACCCTGCGCGACAGCTCGTCTCTCGACCTCAAAGACGTCCAAATCCTCGCCGCGATCAACAAGGAAAGTGCCGCCATCGTCCGCGCCACCGTCCCGTCCGTGGTAAGTATCGACACCTCCGGCATCCGCCACGAACGCTTCCGCGACTTCTGGGGGCGCACCTGGGTTCAGCCCAGCACCGTCCAAGGCCAGGGCTCGGGCGTCATCGTCACCGAGGAAGGACACGTCCTGACCAACCATCACGTCATCCAGGGCAACCCCCGCATCCGGCTCACCCTGCACGACGGCAGTGTGCACTCCGCCAAGGTCATCGGCACCGACCCCGCGGTCGATATCGCGGTTTTGAAAATCGACGACAAAGGACCGTTCAAGCCGCTCAAATTCGGAGATTCCTCGAAAATCGAGGTCGGCAACATCGTCTTTGCCGTCGGCAGCCCCTACGGCCTCGGCGAATCCGTGACCGATGGGAAAATTTCCGCCAAAAAACGCTCGTTCTCAGACAGCCAGGTCGACCTCCTGCAAACCTCCGCCGCCATCAACCCGGGCAACTCCGGCGGGCCGCTGGTCAACATTCGGGGCGAAATCATCGGCATCAACTCCCGCATCTACTCAACCGATAAAAAGAACCCGGGCTTCCAAGGCATCGGGTTCGCCATCCCTTCCAATGCCGCGCTCCAAACCATGAAGGATATCCTCGCCCGGGGACATACCACCCGCGGCTTCCTCGGTATGGCCCTCGAAAATCTCGACCCGTTCACCCGACACCAGTTCGGTTTCGAGGAACGCGACGGCGTCAGGGTCGCGGGCCTCGTGCCCAACTCCCCCGCCACCCAGGCCGGGCTCCGCAAGGACGATATCATCACCCGCTTCAATGGGGATCTGGTCAATAGCACACGCCGGCTGATCACCCTGATTCAACACAGCAAAGTCGGCTCGGAGGTCACCCTCGAAATCTGGCGTGAGGGGGCCAAACACACCCTCACCGCCACCATCGGCGAGGCCGACGACTACAGTCAGAACGTCATCCGGAAAGACAACGATCCCGCCGAGCAACGGCTCGACCCCAAAACCGTGCTGACCGCCATCGGCATCTACGTCCGGGAACCTACCCCGACCGAAAGAGTCCACGGCATCGAAGGGGTCGTCATTTCCAAAATCAGCAGCGCCAGCAAACTCAAGGGCAAGCTTCATATCGGCGACGCCATCCGCGCCATCAACAACCGCCGCGTGCAAAATGCCGACGACTTCCTCGCCCGCCTTGCCGCCTCCGCAGCCGTTCAGGATACCGAACTCCTCATCCAAAGAGGGGAACTCTCATTCCGTATCACCATCTCGCGCGTCCGCACCCGCTAGCGCTGCGCATCAAGAGAAGTTCGGGCACACTCGGCGCGCGCGGCATCGCCCGCCAGGCAAAGTCCGTGCCCGATCAATTGCAAGCTTACTGCACGGGCTGGGGGTATGGCTGTGATGGCTGCTGCGCAGGTGCCGCAGCCTGACCCGGGGCGGCTTTCTGCTGACCACCCCATGTCTTCCCGTGTCCCGTGGTCTGGATCCCAACCCCTAAACTCTGGATGTCCCGACCAGCCCCGATGAGTGTATTTCAAGAACCCAGCGCACGACGCGCCGAGACCCCAATGAGCGTATTGACGAATCGTTTCATGGCGCCCGTGCGGGCTCTGGCGGGGCGCTGGGTGGGGGG
>JARFRT010000103.1 GCA_029287105.1 Akkermansiaceae bacterium
CATTGGCCAGGCGCAGCAGGAGGTGCTCGTGCCAGTGCCGGGTGATCGCTTGCATTCCGACCGGCAGCCCGGCTTCGGAGTAGCCCGCGGGAAAGGAGATTGCCGGTAGTCCGCAGAGGTTTCCACAAACGACAAAGCGCATGAGTTCGGTCATGGTGGCAATGTCCGACTCACCAAAACGTTCGGTCCTGGGGTCCAGGTGGGGCGCGGTGCAGGCGGTGGTTGGGGTGACCACGGCATCGACCTCGGTGAGGACGCGATCCCACTCGCGTAGTGCCTCGGTTCGGATTTGCTGGGCGCGTAGGTAGTCGCGACTGGTAAACTGGCGTGCCATTGCCAGGTTCAGTCGGGTGGCGTGTCCGAAGTCCTTCCGGTGCTCTTTATAATACGGCTCCATGGCGGTGGCCATTTCCGTTAGGATCGTGATGGCGTGTGCGACCCGTGTTGCCTCGAGGGCGGCGATCGAGATCTCTTTGATGGTCGCTCCGGCCTTTTCGAGGATTTTCAGAGTTTCGTTACAGTGAGAGACAACCTCCGGGCGTGCATCCTCAAACCATGCGCGGTAGACGCCAAGGGTCACGCCGCGCAGGTTGAGCTTGTGGAAATCCTCCAAGTGAACCGGCGGTTGTTTGAGTGACATCGGATCGTTGAGGTCCCTGCCGGCGCAAATCGCGTAGCCGATGGCGGTGTCGAGTGCTGTTGCTCCCAGCGGGCCGACATGGGCAACACTCCAGCACAAGGGCGTGGCACCAAACTCGCTGATGCGGCCAAAGGTCGGTTTCAGCCCGACTACCCCGCAGTGTGCCGCCGGCACCCGGATCGACCCGCCACCGTCGGCGCCAATTGCAAGTGGGACAATGCCACTGCCTACGGCCGCTGCACTGCCACCGGATGAGCCGCCTGCATCGTGGTCGGTATGATACGGGTTACGGGCGAAACCATGGATCGGATTGTTACCCGTGGGTGAGATACCGATTTCGAACATGTTGGTCTTCCCAATCAGAATTGCGCCGGCCGCCCGCAGCCGCGCCACCGGGGTCGCATCCTCCACGGCCGCCTCTTTCCCTAGGAAACGAGTGCCTACCTGGGTCGTATAAGGCGGCATGTCCAGCTCATCTTTTATTGCGACCGGAACACCCTCGAGGATGCTTCGTGGTCGTCCCTCGGCCAGCCGCCGTGCACTCTCGGCTGCCTGTTCCCGGATATTTTCGGCATCCCATTTGATGATGGCGCCAAGCGGGGGATCTGCACAGTTCGAGGCTTCGACGGCAGCAATCACCCTCTGGGCCACCTCCTCCGGGGATATGCTCTGACTTTTGTAGGCCTGCGCGTAATCTGTAATCGAGGTGAACCGGAATGGCGTCGGCGTGGATGTCGGTTTTTCGAGGGCGACTGCGTCTGCTGTCTCTATGGCATTTTCAGCTTGATACTCGGCCGGCTGATCCATGGTTTCTTGTGGATCAACGAGCGGACACGCCGTCGGTGCCGATTGCGGGGCCAAATCGCGAAACCTGATCACGCCGGCCTTACGCAGTAGGCTCGGCAGCAAAAACGGGCGGATCAAGGCGTTTTCCGCCATCGCGACAAACCAACGCAGGCCCAGGCCTCTCAGGCGAGGGGCGCGGACGGGTTTAAGATCGTAGGGCATGATCGGGAAAAAGGAAACGGGGGGTGGAATCAATCGTTCGGCTTCCGGTCTGGACGGGTTTGGGAAATCAATACCTTGTCCGCGTAGTATTGATCGAGGAACTTCTTGAGCTTTTTCCTGTATTCAACCCTGCCCCTGAAACCGCAGTTGGCATGGTCGGCTCCTGAAATGAGCAGGATGTCCTTGGGCTCACGTGCCGCAGTGTAAAGACGTTCACTCATCACGCAGTCGATCCTAGCATCATCTTTTCCGTGAATCAGTAAAACCGGAACCTCGAGCGTGCCGATTTTACCGATCGAATCAAAACGCTGATGCAGCAGACGGTCCATCGGCAGGAGTTGGAGCAAACCGCCGTGCCTGCTGCCCGACATGTCGAGCATGCTGGTGAAGGTGGATTCGACGATCAACCCGGCGGCATCGGGACAGCGGGTCGCAAGCTCAATGGCGACCGCTCCACCCAATGAGTGCCCCATAATAAACAGGCGTGAGGGGTCGATGTGTTTCACCTCGGTCAGATACGACCAGGCGGCCTGGGCATCCTCATAGGCCATACTCTCGCTAGGTTCGTGCGTGCCAAAGCTCTGTCCAAACCCGCGGTAATCGATCAAAAGCACTCGGCAGCCCAACCCATACATACTGTGGGTATGTTCCAGATTCTTGCCGATGGTGGTATCCTGTCCGTGAAAAAACAACACGACCGGTGCCTCGGTGCTATCGGGGGCATCCCCAACTTCATCCTCGACCCCGTCCCCCACCCAAAAGCCATGGAGTTGGTCGGTGCCATCCCCGACCGGAATACGAACCTCCTTATATTCCATCCCAATCCGGTCGGGGGTGATGGATATGGCTGCTTCAGGAAGAAAAATAATCTGCACTTGATTTGTCCAAATGTAGGCACAGGCACAGGCGTAGGCCGCGGCAACCATGCCCCCAATAATCAATGCGCGTCGTTTCCAGGATGTCATGTCAGGGCGCAGTGTACACATCCAGGCCTTATTGGGAAATCGATTCCGAACTGGGAAATATCGATTAAAGCGATGATATCTATCACAATAATAAGACTGGCTACTTCACCTATCCTCCGCTGTGGACAGGAGTGTCCACACTCCCTATTTCTACCCGCTGCGCGGGCCTAGGGAGGAGGGACACTCCTGTCCCTCGGCAACCCAAGCCCCCAACCCAAGTCTTCCTTCCGCGCATTTCGTCTTCTTGCGCGGTTGAAAATGAATCCACATCCCGAGAGAAACCTATTTCTCCTTACTTTTGTCGTAGAAGATTTTGATGTCGGCCTCCTTGGTTCCGAGCAGTTCCTGGGCTCGGATCAGGGCGTCGCGGGTGGAGATGTTGGGGTTCTCGCTGAAGTACATGAACAGGTTGGTTTCGCCTTGGGTGCGATCGCATCCTTCTTGCAGGGTTTTGAGCACGCCGGATTTTTTGAGCACCTCGTAGACGTCGCGGGTGGCGCCTGAGACGAGCACGTGCACGCCTTTTTTGCGGGTGTGTTTGATCAGGTCCTCGAGGGCGAGCACGCTGGTGGCGTCGAGGTGGCGCGCGTTTTTGAGCCGGAGGATGATGACCTTGAGGTTTTCATCGGCGATGGTGCGTTGGACCTGGGTGCGGAACAGGTCGGCGGCGCCGAAAAAGAGGTCACCCTCGACGTGTACGATCGAGATGGCGGGGATGGTTCGCTTGCGTTTTTCGCCCAGCTCACGGAGGTCACCCTCGTTGTTGATTTCATATTCGACAAGGTGGGGTTTGGAAGCCTTGCGCAGGAAGAGGGTGATGGAGAGGGCGACACCGATGAAAATGGCGTAGTCGAGCCGGGTCAGCAGGGTGGCGCAGAAGGTGGTGATGATGACCAGGGCATCGCCCGGGGTCGAGCGCAGGCAGATCCGGATGTTTTTGATATTGATCAGCGAGATGGCGATACCCACCACCAGGGCGGCGAGGGACGTTTTCGGGATGTTTTCCACGATGGGCAACTTCACCAGTATGTAGAAGCCGAGCAGGCAGAGGAACCCGCAGAACATCGAGGAGAACCGGGTTTTGGAATGCGATTCGTAGTTCAGGGCCGAGCGGGTGAGCGACCCGGATGCGGGCATGGCCGCGACCAGGGAGGTGGCGATGTTGGCCATACCCACGGAGAGCATGTCCTGGTTGACATCCGAGCGACCTCCGGAGCGGCTTGCCAGCGATTTGGCCATCACCGTGTTTTCCAGGGAGGCGAGGAAGGCGATGGCGAAGGCGACCCCGATCAGGGTGGAGATGTCCTCCCAATTGATATTCGGAACGGCAGGGGTGAGATGGGTGAGATGGAAGGCGGTGAATGTTTCCACGGAGGCAAATGCGGGAACCCATGTGCGGAGTGCCCAGCCGGCGATGGCCGAGACGGCCAGGCTGAGCGCGAAGTTGGGCAGGGCCGGGATTTTTTTCTGCAGGACGAGATAGACCAACAGCGTCCCTATGCCCAGCACAGCGGGCTGCCATTGGTAGCTTTGGTAGAGACCGGTCATCTTATGGACGATGATGAAAAAGGTGCTGGCAGACTCGCCCTCACTCATCGGGCCGGCGATGCCAAATACGTGCTTGAGCTGGTTGGTGAGGATCAGGATGGCGGCACCGCTGATGTAGCCGACCAGGACGCTGCGGCTGACATACTGGAGGAGGTCGGCGACTTTGAACAACGCGCCAAAGACGGAGAGCACGCCGACCATGAGCACCAGCAGCGGCATGTATTCCTGCGGTGACTTGTCGAGCGTGCCCGCTGCGGCAAAGAAGCTGAACACCATAAACGCAGTCGCATTGGTCGGGCCGAGGATGGTGTGCCGCGAGCTTGAAAAAAGAGGGGCAACGATGGCGGCGATGGCGGAACAGACGATGCCGTAGTGGATCGGGAGATCGGCGATGGCGGCATAGGCCATGCCCTGGGGCAGGGCGAGCAGGGCGACATTCAACGAGGCTTTGATGTCGTAGCCGAATTTCTCACGGTTGTAGCGTTGCAGCGGGCCGAGCGCCGGGAAGCGGTCGAGACCGTTTCCCGAGAGGATACGCAGGGCGGTTCTTAACGTGTCACGGAGGATGGCTTTGATTTTACGTAACATCGTTACTTATTTTCTGCGGGCCTTGAAAAAGAGGTGGGTGCCGAGTGCCAGGCACAGGATGTTAGGCAGCCAGTAGAGGATGATGGCGGTGTTGCCACTGTTTTTTTGGAACTGCCCGGCGATCATGAAAAAGAGGAAATAGCCGAGCCCGACGAGGATGCTGAGAGCGAGTCCGGTGGAGGTTTCCTTTCGGCGGGCATTGATGCCGAGCGGCACGGCGATCATGGCGAGGGCGAGGCAGGCCATGGAGAATGCGTATCGGCGGTGGATTTCGTTGCTGAGCTTGTGGCGTTTCTCGGCATCGAGGCCATCGTCGCCCCCGAGGGTTTGGCGGATTTCCGTATTAGTCATCGTGCTGGCCTTGAGCTTTTTTTTCCGTTCTCTTGCGAAGTCAAACAGCAGGGGTTCCTGTTCCCCGATAAAGGCAAGCTCGCGGGTGCCGTCGGGGTTTCTGGTTTCCATGTAGGCGTCGGTCAGGTGGAGTCGGAGTTGCTTGCTTTCCTGGATGATTTTCAGCTTTGCCTCACGGGCGTAGACGCTGGCGGTGGGGAAGCCGGTCTCGTGTTCCTTTTCGAGTTGGTAGAGGTGCAGCCCGTACAGCATGTTACCTTTGCGCGATTCGACAAATACTTTTTGATCCTGGAAGCTGGTCTGGACGACCCCGGGGTCAAGCATGGCATTGGGGTTTTCTTTGACGGCTTCGTAGAGCACGTCCTTGATGACGTTCTTGGACCGGGGGGCCATGCTGATGTTGAGCCAGAGGCAAAGTATGCAAAGCAGGGCGCCGATGGCGAAGACGGGCATGGCGACACGGACGAGGCTGACGCCTGCCATGCGCATGCTGACCAGCTCGTTTTCCGCGGAGAGCCGGCCGAAAACCAACAAAATGGCCACGAGGAATCCCCAGGGGATGGTGTAGATCAGCGAGAAGGGAATGACGCTGAGGATGAAGCGCGCGACCAGTGCCGGGGAGGCATGTTTCTCCACCAGCAGCGGGCGGAGTTCTTTGAAAAGGTTGCCCATGACGAGCAAGACACTGAGAACGATGACGCCAAAGATCGTGGCCGCAATAATTTGCTTGCCGATGTAGCGATCCATGAGGCGTATCATGGGGGGGATTTTGATCGGGAAACAAGGGGGTGTCGAGTATCGACTGTGCGAGGGCACTTATTTAAGCGGAGAAATGGAGGAATGGCGCGGTGCGACAGCCTCCATCGAAAATCTCCATGAACCACTATCCATTCACGCCATCCCGCAGTGACTTCGGCTTGCCGATGATCTCGTGCAGGATGATGGCCTGGCGGGTGGAATGAGGGTTGGCGAGCAGTGCCCGGATCGCCTTGTTGGGGCCGCGGTGGATTTTGCGGTGGGTATTTTTGTGCGCTGTCAGCTGTTCGAAGCGAGCGGCGGCTGCCTTTTGCTCGGTGCTGAGCGACACCTTTTTGCGGCTGCTGGGCAGGGGGCGCTGGGCTGTTTGTCGGGGTGGTGGCGCCTGGGGCAGGGGGGGTGGAGCCTGTGCCCGGCTTGGTTGCTGTTGCACCGTGGTCTGGTGCTGGCGGATTTCCTCGCGGAAATCCTCATAGACGTCTTCCAGCGACTCCGAGATCTCGTGTGGTTGCTCTCCCCGGGTTTTGATTTTCTCGGAGATCCACTTGAACGCACTGATCACTACGAAGAGGATCAGGATGATAATGCGTTCGTCGATGTCCTGCATGGGATGTGTAGGTTAGAGGGTAGCGGGCCAGGGAGCAGGGGGAAGTTGCCGCCCGGGGGCGGCACGGCTTGACTCAGCGGCTCCGGTTATTCGGAGCTGTCGTTGTCATCTCCGGCGATGGAGTCGCGCATTTTGGTGTCGGCGGTGACATTCTGATACTTGGCGAAGTCCATGATGCCGAGGTTGCCGTTGCGGAATGCTTCGGCCATGGCCTTGGGGATCTCGGCCTCGGCTTCGACGACCTTGGCGCGCATCTCCTGGGTGCGGGCGGACATTTCCTGCTCGACGGCAACG
>JARFRT010000217.1 GCA_029287105.1 Akkermansiaceae bacterium
TAGCCGACCATGTTCGACTGGCCGGCGAGGATGAACACCTTGATCCCGTTCGGGTCATTGTCCCATGTCTGGAACTGGCCGCTGGTGCCGTTGCCAAGCGGTTGCCCGGCGCTGTTGGCGATACGGTTCGTCGTCACTGTGAAAGAACTGCCGATACCGAGGGGCGATGCCAAGGTCAGCGTGACCGTCTTGCCGTCCCCACTTAGTGCCGCCCCGGAGATTGTAGTTATCCCACCGCCGTCCTGCTCCACGGTGTAATTGGCCGGATCCGCCGCGGAACTCGCCATGGCCTCGCTGTAATTTATCGTGATGGTTGTATTGGCGCCCCAAAGGCTGCTGATAGCCGGCGGTGGGCCCAGATCCTCCGCAGTCAATTTCAGGAAGAGCTTCGGCTGATCCAGCAGGTCGGGATCAATGGTCACACCGACCGTCTCGATGTCGGCAACCGGTGCTCCAACCGATTCATTGGCCCCGGATTCCCAGAACCACTCCGTCAGGTCGGTCGAATACCAGATTTTGTAGGTTATGCCGGTGAGCGCTTGGGCGCGGCGGGCGTAGCTAAAGGTCCCCGCTGCAGTATCAAAGGCGGCCGTATATGGGTTCATTGACGTGGCGTCCTGCGGATTAAGCCCGAACAACCGCTCTTTTTCATTGCTCAGACCATCGAGGTCATCGTCTTGATTGGGCGCACCTACCCCGGGATAGCTGCCACTCCAGGTATCGTAGTCACCTACTGAAGCGGTCTGGCCGAGCCGGAAGACATACCCCCCGGGGCTGCCTAGGTCCGATGCCTGCTCGTAGCAGATCCAGCGCATGATCACGTAGCGACCCGTCAGTTTGGCCCCGTCGAGCACGTATTCGTAGATTAGCCGATCACCGTTATTCAGGACCTTGCTGGCCTGCGGCGTGGTGCCAAAGTAGGTATTGGCAATCGCGGTAAAGTCGGACCCAGGATCGGTATTGCTGACCCAAAACTCGATGGAGCCGATCGATGAGTAGTCGGACTGAAGGGCCTGTGCATGAATGAAGCCGTCAAAGGTCACGATTTCGCCCATGTCGTAAATCACGGTTTGGGATTTTACACTGTCGCCTGCGTAGCCGTCCGAGTCCTTGGGGGTCCAGCGAAATGAGCCACCAGTATTCGTTCCTGTTCCGACAAAATCCAGAAACATGGTGGTGTCGTAGAGGTTTGCCAGAGTGCCTCCCGTTGCACTGGTGCTGGAGGCCACCGGAGCATCCAGCAAAGTGACCAACTGCGTGGCGCCTACTTCCGTAAACTCCACGCCGGCCGTCTGCGTGATGATCACACTCCCGGTAACGGCGGTTGCCGTAAATACCTCCGTGCCCGCAGTGCTGGAACTGACTGTGAAGGTCGCTTGGCCGTTCGCATCCGTCGATTGGATGTCGATCGGAATGATGGTGGGGGAACCGGGACCGGAAGTATTCTCAAGGGTGACACCTTCGCTCTCCACCGCCAAGCCGTTGGCATCCTTCAAAGTAACTGTGATGATCGAGGCATCCGAGCCATCGGCTGCAACGGAAGTCGGGGAGGCCACTACCGTGGAGATTCCGGCATCCACAGGACCAACCACCGGCACGGCTTGGAAATCGACGCTAGCGGTCTGCAAAACCACCACGCTGTCAGTTGCGGAAGTGGCGGTGAACACCTCGCTACCCACGGTGTCGGAGGTCACCGTGAAGCTCGCCACGCCGCTGGCGTTGGTGGTTTGGGTGCTGTCCGGGCTGATGACCGGGGATCCAGGCCCCGAGGTATTAGCCAAAGTAACGTTTTCAGCGGAAACCGCCGTGCCGGAGGCATCCTTGAGAGTGACCGAGATGGTTGAGCTGGATGTGCCATTCGCGAGAACCACGCTCGGTGAGGCGACCGCGGTCGAATTGCCAGCACTTACAGGCCCCGCAGAAACAACCACCTCCTGCCCTCCGAAACGCAGTTCGAACAAGGCGAAATAGGAAGCATCTCCATGGTTTTCCAGATTGCTGAATCGGATATTCGTGACGCCCGACAGGGTGTCAAAACTTCGGCTCTCGACAGAAGAAGCAGAACGGTCGCTGGGCCCGATAGACCAATTCGCCATGTTGAGCGATGCGGCCGAAACCGGCGTGCTGAACGTGCCGCCGCCATCGGTCGAGTAGGAGATGTCGAAGGTCTTGAGGTTCCGGTCACCATCACGGGTGTATTTCCAGTAATACACCGTATCCACATCATAGGTCCCACCCAGATCGAAGGTGAGCACCTCGGTTCCGCTTGATGCGGCAGTCGACGCACTCAACCAGTAGGCTGAGGTTCCAACGTATGAATGGGTGTCGTCCAAGACACTGGAAGGATCGGACACGTCATCCAGACC
>JARFRT010000226.1 GCA_029287105.1 Akkermansiaceae bacterium
GTTTATATCAGTGACCCCGTGCGGAGGGTGCTCGCGCTCCTGCATTCCGGAAAAAAGGGGACCGAGGGGAACATCACCGGTAGGGCGATTGCGATGATGCAGGAGCAATTTGGCAGCCGGCCCGAGGATCTTGTTGTCGCGCTGGCCCCCTGCATCCGGCCACCGACCTACGAAACCGACTTTGCGGCCGAAATTCGCCGGCAGGTTCTGGCGGCAGGGGTGCCGGAGAGCCAATGGACCGACTCAGGCGCATGCACCAGTCGGGATCTGGAGAAATACTACAGCTACCGCGTGGAAAAAGGCAGCACCGGAAGGATGCTGGCCTTGTTGGGTAGGTTGGAGAGCTAGCGACGTTCTCATCCTGATAGCCGTCTCTCTGTGAGTTGAGTGATACGCCCGACAGGATTGTCCTCGCCCGCTCGGACTGTGCCGGAGTGCCAAAATCCTCCTCCGGATTTTGGGTGGGGGGCAAGGCCGTGATGCACGGCGCTGCGCGGTGCGCTGTCCTCGCCCGCTCGGACTGTGCCGGAGTGCCAAAATCCTCCTCCGGATTTTGGGTGGGGGGGCAAGGCCGTGATGCACGGCGCTGCGCGGTGCGCTCGAACTGCGTTCTCATCCTGGCTGCCGTCTCTCTTTGAGTTGAGAGATACGCCCGACAGGATTCGAACCTGTGACCGCCGGATTAGAAATCCGGAGCTCTATCCAACTGAGCTACGGGCGCATGAGAAAGTGTGGCACAGCTGATGTGCTTGTGCAGGAGGGATGTAATGGCATGGTGCTGATCCGTCAAGACGGGATGCACCGGAAAAATGCCTGATCGGTGAGGCGCCGAGAGACCTATCCGTTCGGCAGGTTTTTTTGTTCCTCCTCGATCCTTTCGGCCAGCCATTGCTTCATCATCGACTGGTAATTGAGGTAGCGCGAGCGTGCGAGGCGTTTGATGCGGGCCAGCATGCGGGGGTCGAACCTCAGGGTGATGGTGGTGGATTCACGGGAGTCCGGCAGGTGTACCGAGCTGGCCATGAGGGCGGGCGAGAGTTCATGGTCGAGCCAGAATGCGGCTTCGGCGGCGGCGTCGTCAAATGCGGGGATGTCGGCCCAGGATTGGATGGTATTCATCGGGAAAGTAGGGTGGTGGGTGGCTCTCGTTACTTGATTTCGCCGTAGTTGCGTTGGTAGAAGCGGAGTTCGCTGTCGGTCATGTCGCGGGCGGCCGCGACACGGGCAATTTTGCCATTGGTCGAAAAGGCGAGGAAGAGGTGGCGGTCCTGCACGGTGCGACCGAGGATGTAGAAGCGGGATTCACCGTCGGCGCGGTCGGCATCGGGTAGAAATCGGATGGCGAAGGGGTCTTCGAAAATTTCCTCGAGTTCCAGTGGTGTCGTGGCTTTGAGGTCGAGGGCTGAGTCGGTGAGATCGAGTTCCATGAGGCGGGCGTGAGTTTGGTGAGAGGCTCCGGGCGCATTCAAGCATAGCGAGGGGCATTTGAACACGGTTTTTTTGGGATGAGTTCCGAAGGTTGTTACGGGGGGGCGGGGGGCAACGCCGGGGGGAGACAATGGCGAGGCGCGCACCGTTGCTTGCAACTTGGTGAGGGTGTCAGGTCATTGCCCGCAGGCCATCTCCATTTCCCTGACCGTGGGCCTGATGGGGGACCCATCGGAGGAAAACCATTCGGAGTCCGGGCATTGCCGGGCTTACACGACGATGGTTTGCTCGCGGTCGGGGCCGTTACCGACATAAGAGACGGGGGCACCGGCGAGTTCGCCGAGGCGGTTGAGGTAGGCTTGGGCATTTTTCGGGAGCTCGCCCCAGGTACGGGCGGCGGTGGTATCGGATTGCCAGCCGGGGAGTTCTTCGTAAACGGGGGTCGCCTTGTCCCAGGCAGCACGGTTGGCCGGTGGGAAATCGTGGCGTTTGCCATCGATGTCATAAGCGACACAGACCTTGATGTTTTCGCGTTCGTCGAGGCCGTCGAGGATGGTGACGGCGAGATCGGTCACGCCATTGACCATGCAGGCGTAGCGGATCAGGACCATATCGAGCCAGCCGCAGCGGCGCGGGCGACCGGTGGTGGCTCCGAACTCCATGCCGCGGGCATGGAAGTAGGCGGAGATGTCGTCGTTTTCCGTGATAAAGGGGCCGGAGCCGACACGGGTGGTGTAGGCTTTGCAGACGCCGACGACGCGGTCGATGGCGGTCGGGGGGAGACCGGATCCGGTGCAGGCGCCACCCGAGGTGGTGTTGGAGGAGGTGACAAACGGGTAGGTGCCGAAGTCGACGTCGAGGAACGACCCTTGGGCGCCCTCAAAGAGGATGGTTTGACCGCTTTTCCAGGCGTCGTGGAGGATGGGGATGGTGTTGGTGACGTGCGGGCGGAGCCGCTCGATGGCGGGGGAGACATCAGCCCAGATCTGATCCACGGTGAAGGTCGGCAGGTCGTAGCGGGCGAGGGTCTCGTTGGCGTCGACGAGGCGGATTTCGATGAGTGCGCGGGCGGTGGCCTCGTCGAGCATGTCAGCAAGGCGCAGGCCGATGCGGTTGGCTTTATCGGCGTAGGTCGGGCCGATGCCGCGCTTGGTGGTGCCGATTTTGTTGCTCCCGAGCGCGGCCTCGCGTGCGGCGTCGAGTTCACGGTGGTAGGGGAGTACGATGTGGGAGCGGTCGGAGATAAGGAGCTTGTCGGCGGGGACGGGGATGCCTGCCTGCTCGAGGTTGACGATTTCCTGACAAAGTCCAACCGGATCCATGACCACGCCGTTGCCGATGATACAGGTTTTGCCTTCCCAGAGAATGCCGGACGGGACGAGGTGAAGGACGTATTTGGTGCCGTTGGCGATGACGGTGTGGCCGGCGTTGTTGCCGCCTTGGCCGCGGGCTACGACGTCGGCTGTCTCGGTGAGGTAGTCGACGATTTTGCCTTTTCCTTCGTCTCCCCACTGGAGGCCGCAGATGATGGTGTTCATAGAATGGTGCTTGATGATTGGGAAATGGTGATCGAGGTGGTGAAGGTGGTGTGCGGGAATTTGTTATGTCAGCTCCCCAGAGCTGCTGGAAATCCAATTTCCCATTTCCTACTTCCTGTTTTCCTCGATGAGTTCGGCGAATTCGGCAAAGAAATAGGTGGCGTCGTTCGGGCCGGGGGCGGCTTCGGGGTGGTATTGGACCGAGAAGGCGGGGAGTTCCTTGTGGCGGAATCCTTCCACGGTGTCGTCGTTGAGGTTGACGTGGGTGACTTCGACACTCTCCGGCAGGGAGTCGGGGTCGGAGGCGAATCCGTGGTTTTGGGCGGTAATGGAGATTTTGCCGGTGCGCAGGTCCTTGACGGGTTGGTTGCCGCCGCGGTGGCCGAACTTGAGTTTGTAGGTGGTTCCGCCGAATGCGTGGGTGAGGATTTGGTGGCCGAGGCAGATACCGAAGATCGGGGTCTTGCCGAGCAGTTTTTTCACCTCGACGTGGATGTAATCGAGTGCCGCGGGGTCGCCCGGGCCGTTGGAGAGGAAGACGCCGTCCGGGTTCATTGCGAGCACTTCCTCGGCGGGCGTGCGGGAGTTGACCAGGGTGATGTTAAACCCGCCCTGGCGGAGGTGGCGGAGGATGTCCCACTTGATGCCGAAGTCGTAGGCGACAATGTTGTACTTCACCTCGGGAAGCTCGATGTGGTTGTCCAGTTGTCCCGTGGACAGATTCGGGATGGTCCACTCGCGTGACTCACCTTCCCAGAGGTATGTGGCTGGCGTGGACACTTCCTTGACGAAATCGGACCCTTCCATGGGGGCGGATTCCCGGGCCGCCTTGACGGCGTCTTCGGCGGAAAGTTCGGTGGAAATGCATGAGCGCATGGCGCCTGCGGAGCGGAGGTGTTTGGTGAGCGCCCGGGTATCGATGCCTTCGATCCCGATGATTTGGTGTTCGGAGAAGTAATCGGGCAACGACTGGCGGGAGCGCCAGTTGGACGCCACCGGGGAGAGTTCGCCGATGACGAAGCCGCGGACGTGGGGGCCTGCCGACTCGGCATCCTCCGGATTGACACCGTAGTTTCCGATGAGCGGGTAGGTCATGGCGTCGATCTGTCCGCGGTAGGACGGGTCGGTGATGATTTCCTGGTAACCCGTCATGGAGGTGTTGAAACAAGCCTCTCCGGTGGTGGTTCCAGTGTGTCCGAAGGCATCACCTTCAAATGTGCGTCCGTCTTCGAGTGCGAGGATTGCTTTCATGGGAACTTTCTGTGCGCCCCGTCTGAGGGGTGGCGGGCGCAGACTAGGTTTTGAATTTAAAGTTTCAAGTTTGAAGTTGAAGAACGCGCAGATTCGTTGGTGAACAGGCTTGGGACAGTTCGCTTACCCGGCGCGGAATGTGTCGTTCGCCGGCGAACTTCCCTGGTGCAGTTGCGCGGCACCGTTGGCGGCGAGGTGGTTGAGGCAGTGGTAGACGTCCTCGGGGTCCGCCCCGATGTTGGCGGCGATCCGCTCGGCGGTCAGGTCGTCGGGGGAGAGGGCGGCCTTGACCCGGCTCAGCAGGTTGAGGAAAATGCCGGCGGCTTTTTTCCCCGCCTCGACGCCGGGCTGGTGGTAGGCATTGATGTTGACGAGCAGGGCGTAGAGCGAGACGGCACGCTCGAACAGGGCGATCAGGGCGCCGACGGTGCGGGCGTCAACTTCCTCGATGGAAAGGGTGATCGACTTGCGGCCATTTTCGTAGAGGGCGGTGCGGCTGCCCCGCATGAAGCCCTGGAGGTAGTCGGCGGCGGTGGTGCCGGGGTCGACTTCGACGCTGGCTCCGTCGCGGCCTTTGCGGACTTCGATGAAGGTCGCAAAGAAATTGGCCACGCCGTCGCGCAGTTGCTGGACGTAGGCGTGTTGGTCGGTCGAGCCTTTGTTGCCGTAGACGGCGATGCCCTGGTGCACGGTTTTGCCATCGAGGTCGAGTTCCTTTCCGAGCGACTCCATGACGAGTTGCTGGAGATACTTGGAAAAGAGGACGAGCGAGTCCTTGTAGGGGAGGACGACCATGTCTTTTTCGCCTTTGCCATTGCCGGCGTGATGCCAGGCGAGGGCGTGCTGCATCGCGGCGTTGTCGGTGACGCTGGCGACGCGGGTGCGTTGGTCCATGGCGTTGGCACCCTCGAGCAGGGCATCGATATCGATTCCCTGGAGGGCGGCGGGCACGAGCCCGACCGTGGACATGACGGAGGTGCGGCCGCCGACCCAGTCTTCCATCGGGAAGGTGGTGAGGAATCCGTTTTCGGCGGCGTAGTTGAAGAGCTTTGATCCTTCCCCGGTGATGGCGACGGCGTGGTGACCGAAGTCCAGACCGATGGCTTCGTAGGCGGCCCTGGCCTCGAGCATTCCGTTGCGGGTTTCCGGGGTTCCTCCGGATTTGGAGACAACCAGTGAGAGGGTTTTGCTGAGTCCGCCCTGGGTGGAAATGATGTTGGCGAGGGTGGAGTCGATGCCGGCCGGGTCGGTATTATCGAAGAAGTAGGTTTTGAGCGGGCTGTCTGCGCCGAGGGCCTCGTAGATGAACTGGGGACCGAGGGCGGAGCCACCGATTCCGATGATGAGCAGGTTTTCGAAGCGTCCGCCCTTGGGGTTGGCTACCTCGCCGCGGCGGACTCTCTGGGCAAATGCCTTGAGCTCGGTGATGGGTCCGGTGATTTGTTGTTTGATTTCCTGGGTCGGGGCGAGGTCGGCATTGCGCAGCCAGTAGTGGCCGACCATGCGGCCCTCGTCCGGGTTGGCAATTTCACCGGCTTCAATGGCTTTGATCCCCTCGAAGGCACGGTTGATTTCAGTGGCGAGGGAGGCGGCGAAGTCGGCGGGGATGTCCATGCGGGACGTGTCGATGGAGAATCCGAGTTCGGGGTAGCGAGTGAGAGAGTCTTGGTATGTTTTCCAATGGGCGGGCGTGGACATGGCTTTTATTAGGCTGGGATCGGAGCGGGGGTCAAGCATCGGACGTGGCATTGAAGGGGGAAAGCGCAGGTTTTTTGATGGCCGTGTCCCGATGGGGCCAGACGCATCGCGCCCGGGCCTGCCGCACCCTCTGACCTGGAGAAACACGATTAATTCATGCCTCAGTCGCTTCGGGGTTGCTCTGGGGCAGCGGTTTTGTTTGTTATTGCACCATGGCAAGCGTGAGGGACCCACTGGAGGCACTGAAAGAACACTTTGGGTTCGATGGATTTCTGGATGGGCAGGAGGAGGTGATTGACCAGATCCTGTCAGGTCAGGACGGGTTGGTGGTGATGCCGACCGGCGGAGGAAAGTCGTTGTGCTACCAGTTGCCGGCGATGTGCCTTGAGGGAGTGACGCTGGTGGTGTCGCCGCTGATTGCCCTGATGAAGGACCAGGTGGACGCCCTTCAGGGCCGGGGGATTCCGTCGACCATGATCAACTCCACGCTCGGTTGGCCTGAGCAGAGGGATCGTATCGAACGGATGAAAGCAGGCGAGTTCAAGTTGGTTTACATCGCCCCGGAACGGTTCCGCGCGGAGTCGTTTATGACGGCATTGGTCGACGTCAACGTGGCACTTTTTGCGGTGGATGAAGCCCACTGCCTGAGCCAGTGGGGCCATGATTTCAGGCCCGAGTATATGAAGCTCGGCAAGGTGCTGGAAAAGCTGGGCCGCCCCCAGGCACTCGCATTAACGGCAACCGCGACGCCGGTGGTGAGGAAAGACATCCTCGGCGTGCTCCAATTGCGTGACCCCTTTGAAACAGTCAGCGGATTCAGTCGGCCGAACCTGTCTCTGGCCATCACCCCGGTGGATAAACACGCGGCAAAATACGCCCGCTTGCGTGAGATCGTCGCCGAGTGGAAAACGGGTATCGTCTACTGCTCCACGCGCAAGCGTGTCGAGGAAGTCGCGGAGATGCTGCACGATTGGGGGGTGCAATGCATGGCCTACCACGGTGGCATGAGTGATGCCGACCGGGAGAAAACGCAGAATGTTTTCATCAGCCGCAAGGCAGACGTGGCCGTGGCGACTAATGCTTTTGGGATGGGGATTGACCGGGCCGATGTGCGTTTTGTGGCGCACTTTGAAATCCCGGGCAGCGTCGAGGCCTATTACCAGGAGGCCGGCCGTGCCGGCCGTGATGGTGAAGCTGCGTACTGTGAGTTGTTTTTTAACTACGCCGACACCCGGACCCAGGAGTTTTTTATCGAAGGTGCCAATCCGGGTTATGCGAACATTTGTAATATCTATCAGTTTTTGCAAAATGACGCTGACGAAAACTTCGAGGTGCGCAGAACCATGGATGAGATAGCCGCCGGCGCGGAGATGAAAAACGGCATGGCGGTCGGGGCGGCGCTGGCTTCCTTGTCCCGTGGTGGTTATATCGAGCGCTTTGATATTCCCGGCCAGAGGACCAAGGGGACCCGGTTGATCCGGCCGGATGTGATGACCCGGGATCTGGTGATCGACCGTGAGGCACTGGAGGAAAAAGAACGACGGGACCGGCAGAAGCTGGATGCAATCGTGCAGATGTGCTACGGCAGGCAGTGCCGGCAGCAGGCGATTCTGGAATATTTTGGAGAGGAAAATGCCGCCGTCTGTGGCACCTGCGATATCTGCAGCGACTCCTTCGGGGGCGATGCCCGGGAGCCCACGGATGAGGCCGAGGCCTTGATCGTAAGGAAAGCCTTGAGTGGTGTGGCGAGGATGAGTCGGAAGACGTCAGCGGGTTGGGAGGGGAGGTTTGGCCGCGGACGTGTCGTCCAGATGCTGATGGGAAGCAAGTCGCAGGAGATCCTGCGGGTGCGGCTCAATACGCTCAGCACCTACGGTTTGCTCAAGGAGTTAGGCACGGCATACCTGAACGAACTTTTCAGGTCGATGCACGACGCGGGTCTGGTTTTCACCCAAAAAGGCGAGTATCCATTACTGACGTTGTCGACACTGGGTGAAAAGGTGATGTTAGGCAAGGGGGAGTGCCTGATTGTATGGCCTGAACGTCATGCCCCGGGGTATGCAAAGGATACGGGTATTGAGATGGAAGAATATGATTTTGATTCACACATCTACTCCCGTCTCAAGGATGTGCGTGCGCGCTTGGCGGAGGAGGACGGGGTGCCTCCGTATCTGATTTTTGCGAACAAGACCCTTGAGGCGTTCACCCGCCTCCGTCCTCAGAGCGTCGAGGCCGGGATGAGGATTAAGGGGGTGGGCGCAGTGAAGGCTGAGAAGTATTTGCAGGCGTTTATTGATGAACTGATGCGCGGGTAGAGACCGGAATACACTTGGTCATCGTAGCATGATATAGGCAGGATGACGATCAAAAATGCGGCGTTTTAAAAACTGGTAAATTCTCCCTGCCAGGTTTATTCTCGCGGCGATATGGATGCACTCATTCAACATGTGGAAGACGGTAGTGAGCTTAGCTCGCGTGAGATCGATGTGGCTGCTGAGATGCTGCTGAGTGAGGCGGTGGCCGACGAAAAAAAGGCGCGTTTTTTGAGGGGCCTGGCGGCCAAGGGGGAAACGGCCACCGAGGTGGCGGGTTTTGTGGAGGCCTTTCTCGAGCGCGCCGTTGACCCTGGCGTGTCTGCGATGGATTTCGAGGGGCCGACCATTGATGTCTGCGGAACCGGCGGTGATAAGCTAAATCTCTTTAATGTCTCGACGACAAGCATGTTCGTGATTGCCGCCGGAGGTGCGGTGGTTGTGAAGCATGGTAACCGGGGGATCACTTCGAAGAGCGGCGGTGCCGATGTACTGGAAGCGCTGGGGATTAACCTTGAACTTTCCCCGGAGGATTTCCGGCATTGTCTTGAGGTAGCCGGGGTCGGTTTTCTTTTTGCGCCACTCTATCATCCTGCCTTTAAGGCGGTGGTTGGGGTTCGTAAATTGCTCGCCAAGGAGGGGGTGAGGACGATTTTCAACCTGATCGGACCCTTGTTGAACCCGGCGCGGCCTGAGTGCCAGCTTGTGGGCGTTTGTGATCCTGAAATGAATTCTGTTTTTGCAGAGATTTTACAACGCCTGGGACGTGATAGCGCGTGGGTGGTGCACGGGACAACGGCCGACGGCCGACCTGTCGACGAAGTCAGTTTGTTGGGGCCTACGCGGATTTGTAAGTCCGGGCGCTATCAGGCGCTGGCTGATGAAGAGGTGTCACCGGGTGATTTTGGTATGTCGGTGTGTGATATCGCGGATTTGGAAGGAGGAGACGCCGTGGCGAACGCAAAAATTCTGACGGATATCCTGAGTGGCAGGGAAACCGGTCCCAAGCGGGACATGGTTTTACTCAACGCGGGAGCAGGTCTCGCCTGCGCGGGTCTCGCGGATGATCTTGGCGCGGGAGTGGCGCTGGCTGCGGGGTTGATCGATTCCGGACAAGCCCTGCAGCGACTGCATAGTTTGCAAAAGGCGTCAAAGTCCGTTAGTGGTTAACCTGGGTTTGGGGATCTTCAACGATTTTTGGAATTGTCACCGTCCTGTGGCCTCCTACAACTAGCTATCCGCCCGTTATCCAACCCATACGAAAACCATTATCATGAGTCCACACGTTAAGCCTAGCAAGGTTCCCCAGGAGAGAGATTTTACCGGAGGAATGATTCAATCGAAGGCCTGTGCCTTTATCGGTTCCACCGGGGAGAAGGCGCTTGACGACAGGATCATGGCCCTTGCCGATGAAATTTCGGGAGATAAGGAAAGTTGCCTGTTGTCTGAGATGCTTATTTCTGCGGTGCGTATTTCCCGTGGGGCGGTGACCGAGGGTGACTTCAAGACGATGAACCGGGCGCTCAAGGAGATGCGTATGGCAAATGAAGTTTTTTTCCCGTATCGCAACTGCCGGAAGGTGTCGGTTTTCGGTTCGGCCCGGACCGACCCTGAAGAGCCGGAATATCTGGCCGCCGTCGAATTTTGCATGAAGATGCGTGACTCCGGATTTATGACCATCACCGGAGCCGGTCCGGGAATCATGGCCGCCGGTAATGAAGGGGCGGGCAGTGAGGATAGTTTTGGCCTGAACATCAACCTGCCGTTCGAGGCGGCAGCCAATGCCTTTATCGCCGGCGATGAAAAGCTGGTGAACTTCGATTTTTTCTTCACCCGCAAGCTGTCGTTTGTCAAGGAGTCCGATGCGGTGGTTGCCTTCCCCGGTGGCTTTGGGACGATGGATGAGATTTTCGAAACCCTGACCCTGATCCAGACCGGTAAGGCGAGGATCTATCCGCTGGTGCTGATTGATGCCAAGGGCGGGACCTACTGGAAATTCTGGCAACAGTTCATCGAGGAACACCTGTGTCGCCTGAATTTGATTTCGGACAGCGATTTTTCACTTTA
This sequence comes from Akkermansiaceae bacterium, assembly GCA_029287105.1. Classification (GTDB taxonomy): domain Bacteria; phylum Verrucomicrobiota; class Verrucomicrobiia; order Verrucomicrobiales; family Akkermansiaceae; genus Oceaniferula. The sequence goes on from JARFRT010000226.1 coordinate 10,295, forward strand.
CAAGGTAACGGATGATGTCGACGAAGCGGTCGCGGAGGTGACGCGGTTTTACTCGAATTTCCATTCCTACCGGTATGTCGGCGACAAGCTTGTCATCCGGATGCAGAGGGAGCTCACGGAGGGTGAGATGAAAATGCTGAGAAAAGGATTCAGCGATATCCTCAAGAGTGGCGAGTTCAAGCAAAGTGGCCCGCTGGAGGCCGAAGAAGATGAACCGCAGCTGGACAGCTTGCCACGGCTCGTCTTCCGCCACCGACGTCGGAATTTTGGTCGGCTGCGTGAACTGATCGATGCCATCAATGGCTAGTGTCCCGTTGAATCCTCTATCAATCTCTGACAAGGCAGGGCTAGCCGGCTTCGGGAAGAAGAAAAATGGCGAAACGGGGGTGCCGTTTCGCCATGGAAGGTAGGAGTGATCACGCTTAATCGCGCCTGATCGCTAACTAGCTGATCAGTTCGGGCCAGTCTTCGGTGTGGAACCATTCGCCTTCCGGCTTGTCGGTGCGCTCGTAGGTATGGGCACCAAAGAAGTCGCGTTGGGCCTGAAGCAGGTTGGCGGGCAGGCGTTCGGCGCGGTAGGCGTCGTAGTAGCTGAGTGATCCTCCGAAGGATGGGACCGGGATACCGTTGGTGGCTGCGAGCGCGACCACTTCGCGCCAGTCTTGCTGCCCTTGGTTCAGGATATCCGTGAAGAAGGGAGAGAGCATGAGGTTGCTGGGCGGGCTTGCGGCGGAGTAGGCCTCGGTGATACGGTTGAGGAAGCGGGCACGGATGATGCAGCCGCCGCGCCAGATCTTGGCAATCTCGCCGAGGTTGAGGTTCCAGCCTTTGTCTTCGCCCATCTTGGTGATGAGGTCGAGGCCCTGGGCGTAGGAGACGATCTTGGACGCGTAGAGCGCGTTGCGTACTTTGGCGACAAGCTCCTCCTTGCTCATGGTGAGATCGAAGTCCCAGTTGCTGGGGCCCTGGAGAATGCCGGATGCGACCTTGCGCTGGTCGCGCATGGAGGAGAGGATGCGGGCCTCGACGGAGCCGGCGATGGTTGAGAACGGGATGGCATGCTCAACGGAGCTCATGACCTGTCTC
>JARFRT010000305.1 GCA_029287105.1 Akkermansiaceae bacterium
CTCAACATCGAAAACAGCGGCTTCCACGACCGCGATGCCGAGGGCAACTCCGAGTTCCTCGTGAACAAGGTCAAGCAAGCCTACGAACTCAAAATGCAACACGAGCAACCCGAGATGCTCGACATGCTCGAACGCCACATCGTCCTCACCGGGATCGACAAACTCTGGCAGGAACTCCTCTACAACATGGACGCCCTGCGCGAAGGCGTCCACCTCCGCGCCCAAGGCCAGAAAGACCCGCTCCTCGAATACAAAAACGAGGCCTACTCACTCTTCGAAACGCTGATGGCCAACATCGAAAGCGAGTCACTCAACAACCTGTTCCGCTCCACCACCAACCTCGAACAGTTTGAAAACTTCATGCGTAACCTGCCCCAGCAGCTCACCAGCGACGCAAACGCGGCAGGTGCGGTGCCAGGCATCACCAACGCCAACATCGCCCAGACCGGCAATACGTCCAACCTCGCCATGACCCCCTCCGACGACGGCCAGCAAATCAAGATCAATCTGCCCAAACGCCGCCCGACCATCAAGGTCAACCGCAACGAGGACTGCCCATGCGGCTCCGGCAAGAAGTACAAAAAATGCTGCGGCCGCGAGGCTTAGGAGTCAGGAGTCAGGAGTCAGGAGTCAGGAGTCAGTAGTTGGGAGTTGGGCCGATACTCTCGCGCCATCTTCTCCTGCTCATCATAACGGTCTCCGTCCCCCTTGATCCCAACAGGTGAGCGGCTCCTGATGATGCCGTCATTGCCGCCATGGAAGATGACGGGCCTGCACTCATCGTTGGATCGAGGATAAACTCGCGTCAGCACAGCCGGACACCTTACCCAAAAAGCAAATTCCTAACAAACTATGGCGATAGTGCAATGCAGCTTGGCGGCAAGCCCGTCCGCAAACATGGAAAATTCCTCGCCAAGTCGCCTGTAAAACAGAACCACTTAACGACTCACCCCATGTCTTTCCATCACCACCTAACGACACTATTCGCCATGGCATACTGGGCGGCCATCGCCACAGGAGCCCCGCCACGCTGGGAGACATGGGACGGGACCCAAACCATCAACAGCGGCTGGCACTACATCGAGTCGAACGCAACCACCCCACCGCAAGATCGTACGGGGTCAACAGCGGTCACCTTGCCCCATTGCTGGAATGCCAAGGATTCACTCAAGCGCAAAGACTACCGCCGCGATGCCTCATGGTATCTGAGGGATCTTGACGTTTCTTCGAAGTCTTTTCCCAAGGATCAACGCCTCTACTTGCGCTTCGAGGCCGCCGGCCAGTCGGCGGAGGTGTTTCTCAACGGCCAAGCCATCGCCCGGCACGTCGGCGGCTACACGGCATTCACCTGCGAGCTCACCCCTCATCTGGGCGCCGACCATAACCGGGTCGCGGTCCGTGTCAGCAATGCGCACGACCGGATGCGCATCCCACTCTCCGGCGACTTCAACCAATACGGAGGCCTCTATCGCAACGTCACGCTGATCACCGCTCCCGGCGTCGGATTCTCCCGCAACGAGTTCGGCGGCACGGGCATCCATGTTTGCAATTCGGAGCTCTCGGAAAAGCAGGCCACGACCCGGGTGAAGGCGAGCCTCTCGAATGGCAGCGGCAGCGCGTTCAAGGGAACGGTTGTCGCGGACTTGGTCGCGCCCGACGGCAAGCTGATCGCAACGGCAGAACAGGCGGTTCAAATCGATGCCAACGACAACACGACCAGCTCGATCACCTTTCCAACCATGCGGCAGCCCCAACTCTGGAGCCCTGAGTCGCCCACTCTCTACACCCTCAAGCTCACACTCGTTCAGGATGGAAAACCGGTCGACCGCGTCCGCGTCCAGCATGGCTTCCGCTGGTTCCGATTCACCCCTGATGATGGATTCTTCCTCAACGGAAAACCCTACCGCCTGATCGGCACCAACCGCCACCAGGACCGCGAGGGGTTCGGCAATGCGCTTAGTGACGCCCACCCCAACACCGACCTCGAACTGTTGAAGGAGATCGGCATCAACTACCTGCGCCTCGCCCACTACCCGCAGAACGACTACATGCTGCAGCGCTGCAACGAACTCGGCATCCTCGTGCAGGAGGAGATCCCGTTTGTCAATCAAGCCACCTTCGCACCCGAGTTTGAGAAAAACCTCCAAACGATGGCCAGGGAGATGGTCACCCAACACATCAACCACCCGTGCATCATCGTGTGGGGCATGGGCAACGAGATCCACATGAACGACCGCGGCGATGGCAAGGCGAAGTGCTACGACATGATTTCGAACCTTCACTCGCTCATTCACGAGCTCGACCCAAGCCGCAAAACACTGCTCGTTTCCAACGACAGCGACACCCCCTCGAAACTCGGCGTAATGGATATCCCGGACCTCATCGGCTACAACCTCTATCAGGGGTGGTACGGAGAAAACCTCTTCGGGCTGACCGACCGTGCCAAACACTTCCACCAACTCAACCCGGATAAACCGATTCTGGTTACCGAGTTCGGCGCCGGATCAGACCAACGCCTCCACAGCGCGACTCCCACGCGCTACGATTTCACCGAAGAGTATCAGGTGAAATTCCTCGAGGCCCACTTCGACCAGATGGACAAGATGCCATGGCTCGCCGGGTTCAACTGGTGGGCCTTCGCCGATTTCGGATCGTCGCACCGACGCGACAGCATCCCGCATGTGAACCAAAAAGGGCTCGTCACTTTCAGCCGCGAACGCAAGGACAGCTTCTACCTCTGGAAAGCCCGCTTCAGCAAGGAGCCTGTCATCCGTGTCCAGTCGGCCGCATGGGCCGAGCGCCACGGACCCGCTGTGATCAACGCCCGCGTCATCACCAACATCCAAGAAGTCGAACTCATCCACAATGGCAAGTCGCTCGGCACCCAAAGCAACAACTTCATCTGGCCGGTCACCATGGTTCCCGGCCCCAACACACTCGATGCGCGCGGCAAGGATGCTGCCGGCAAGCCACAGGCGCACCGCATTCAGTTCGACTACAAGGGCCGGCAAAAACGCCTCAAGGTGAGCGGTACTTCAAAGACACGGAGCTTCCCCGACAACCTCGTCGACCAGTCATCGTTCACCCATTGGTTTGCACGCACCCCCGCCTGGGCAGAGATCGACCTGGAAACTCCGTCGCTCATCGATGGCATCACCCTCGACCCCTCTCGCGGCACCGAACAAACCTACCTCATCAAGGTCTCGGGTCGGGGCGGCGCCGACGACAAATGGGAAATCCTCTGGTCCGGCGAAACCACTCTCGGCAAGGAGTTCAAGATCCCGCAGGAGAAGCAAGTCGACTGGCGTCACCTCCGCATCGATAGCGCGAAGTCCGACAAAAACCGCTTCCTCGCCATCAATGACCTGCGCATCAAAAAGGGAACCGAACGACAGGACAAGGGGCTCTACGAACGTATCGGCGGCGGCGAGAAACGTTGAGTGCTGCTGAGGCCCATTCCCTAGCCCCAGTGTCCACAAAGCGACCGCACGGGGAGCTGTTTTGAATAGGGTCGGGGCGGCGGGATTCGAACCCGCGGCCTCCTCGTCCCGAACGAGGCGCGCTACCAGGCTGCGCCACGCCCCGACATGATTCACTGGTGGCATGATGTGCCGGAAACTCCAGCTATAGGAGAAAATCCCGATTTATTTCCGGAACGCAAGCGGAAACTCATCAGAATACGCAACAAGCTGCGCTGTCTTGACGCGGTGTGAGGTCAGAAGATCGGGGGAACGGCCCCGCATGGCACCGGGACCGGAGGTGAATTCGCGCGCATCCGCAATTTCCGCATGATCCATTACAACCGATGCGCGGAAATGTTCTCCGTGACATGCCATGTTGGCCCCACACTGGCGGAACCAGCTTTGATCCAAGCGAACTTCCCAAAAAATGAACCGCACCATCCATCCAGAAGCCCTGCCAGCGAAATCCCGTGAAGTCCGGATTCCGTGCGGCGATGTCTGGCTCGACGGTGATCTCACCGTGCCGGACGGGGCACAGGGCATCGTCCTGTTCGCCCATGGCAGCGGCAGCAGCCGACGCAGCAGCCGGAACCGATTCGTCGCGGAGCAGATGAACGGCGTGGGATTGGGGACCTTGCTTTTCGACTTGCTGACACCCGGGGAGGCGGAGGCGGAAGCCTACACGGGCGAGCTGCGCTTCAACATTCCTTTTTTAGCAGGCCGGCTGCGTGATGCAACCCGCTGGGTCCGGAAGGATCCCGACGCCTCGCTTGAAGACTTGAGGATCGGCTACTTCGGTTCAAGTACCGGTGCCGCCGCGGCCCTGGCCAGCGCCACCGACGACCCCGCCATCGGTGCGGTCGTCTCACGCGGCGGGAGAACCGATCTCGCCGGAACCGAGGTGGAGAAAGTGCGGGCGGCCACGCTCCTGATCGTCGGCGGGCTGGATTATCCGGTCATCCGCTGGAACCAGGAAACCTACGACCGCCTCAGCTGCGAAAAGCGGATATCCATCGTCGAGGGCGCGTCACACCTGTTCGAAGAGCCGGGCACGCTCGAGAAGGTCGCCGAACTCGCGGCGTCCTGGTTCAACCACCACCTGAATCCGTCCTGATGATCACCACCCGCACCTTCAGTGACCGCGCGGATGCCGGAAGGCAGCTGGTGCAAATGCTGCCGGAGTCCCTGAAAGACGACGACCCGCTCATCCTGGCCCTGCCCCGCGGAGGCGTACCTGTGGCGGCTGAAATCGCCGCAGCCTGGGGGCTCCCCCTGGATGTTCTCGTCGTCAGAAAAGTCGGCGTACCCGGCGCGGAGGAATTGGCGATGGGAGCGATCGCCGGCGGCGGCGTCAAGGTGCTCGACGAGGCCCTGATTGCCAGACTTGGCCTGAGCGAGGACGAGGTGGAGGCCGTGGTCGAGCGCGAACTTTCGGAACTCCGTCGCAGGGAGGGTCTCTATCGCGGCGCCCGCCCCGCCCTCGAGCTTACCGGCCGCACGGTGATTCTTGTGGACGATGGCATCGCCACCGGTTCGACCATGATGGCGGCCATCAGCCTCCTGCGCAGCCAATGCGCGGGACGGATCGTAGTCGCCGCCCCTGTCTCCGCGCCCGACACAGCCGACCTCCTTCGCAAGAAAGCCGACGAGGTTTTCATCGTGCTTGAACCGGAATATTTCAGAGCTGTCGGCCGCTGGTACCGCGACTTTTCAGAAACAAGCGACGGGCAGGTCAGATCCCTGCTCGGCGTATAGAGCCCCGAACGTGCCCCCCTGAACCCCCGAAATGTCATGCGCGTCCAGTCCGTGCCCAGCGCTCCTTTGGTCGTCGCCTCAGCCGCGAAACCACTCGGCGGAGACGATGATGAAATACTCGAACGCATCGGTGGGGCTGAAATCGTGCTGATCGGCGAGGCTTCGCACGGCACGCATGATTTCTACGCCGTGCGTGAAAGGCTGACCCGACGGCTGATTGCCGAGAAGGGATTCCGCATCGTCGCCTTGGAAGCCGACTGGCCGGATGCCCTGCGGGTGAACCGCTATGTGAGCGGACGCAGCAATGACAACAGCGCGAACGAGGCGCTCGAAGGCTTCCGGCGTTTTCCAACATGGATGTGGCGCAATACGGTGATGGAGGAATTCGTCGGGTGGATGAAGCAATGGAACTCCGGACGCAGCAGGTGGGAAGCCGCCGGCATTTTCGGCATGGACCTGTACAGCATGCACAGCTCGATCGAGGCGGTGCTTGACTACCTCGACGATGTCGACCCCGCGGCGGCCAAGCGGGCACGCGAGCGCTACAGCTGCTTTGATCACTTCGGCAGCGACCCGCAGCAATACGGCTACATGACCTCCAGCGGAGCCGCCGAGCCCTGCGAAGAGGAGGTGACCAAGCAACTCGTGGAGCTTCGCGAACAGCACAAGGAACTGGTCCGGCGGGATGGGGAAGTCGCCGAAGAGGAATTCTTCTTCGCCGAACAGAATGCCAGACTGGTGGTCAACGCCGAGCGATATTACCGCTCGATGTTTCGGGGCGGGCACAGTTCATGGAACCTCCGTGATGAGCACATGACCGAGACACTCGCGGAGCTGAAAGCATATTTCGGAAACGGCGGCGGCAAAATGGTCGTCTGGGCGCACAACTCGCACCTGGGCGACGCGCGGGCGACGGAAATGGGGGCCCGCGGCGAGTGGAACGTCGGCCAACTGATGCGCCAGAAGTTCGGCTCGCACGTTTTCAACATCGGCTTCAGCACGTATAAGGGAACAGTCACCGCCGCGCGCAACTGGGGCGACCCGGCCGAGAGACGGCGGGTCAGGCCAGGGCTGCCGGGCAGTTACGAGGCGCTCTTCCACGAGGCCGGCCTGGGCAGGTTCTGGCTCGATCTCCGGGAAGATGGCGCGGCGGCGGAAGTGCTGGCGCAGCAGCGCCTCCAGCGGGCGATCGGCGTGATCTACCGACCCGAAACCGAGCGCGGAAGCCACTATTTCAGGGCCTCGCTGCCGCAGCA
>JARFRT010000376.1 GCA_029287105.1 Akkermansiaceae bacterium
TTCATCCTCGAGCCGTCGGCCAGGGTGATTTGATCCTTCTGGCCGACGCGGTTGTATTGGTGGTCGAAGCTGTTGATTTTGGCATTCGACTGGTTGAATGCCTCGATGAGTTTGAGCCTGCCGAGCGCATCGTAGCTCTTCCCCTGCCTCGCACCGCTCGGGAATGTGATCCGTTCGACGAGATCGGCATTGTCGTGCCACTGGTAAACAAACGGGTTGGCAGCGTCGACGCGATGGTCGGTGATATCACGAAGCCGGCCGGCATCATCATAGCCGTAGCCGGTGAGCCATTCCCCGGCAGCGCCTTCGGCCGCGCCAACCGGACGCACCCGACGTTCCCGCACCCGGCTCCAGGAATCATAGCTGTAATGGATGCGCTGGTTGACGTTGTGCTGGGTCGACGCCTCCAGCCGGCCGAGGTAATCGTAAGACCACTCGGACACCCCACCGGCATCCTCCATACGGATGCGGCGTCGTGCCTTATCGTAGAGGAAGTGATTATCGGTATCGCCGGGATAAGAGATATCCTTGAGCAGGTTGCGTGCGGTTTCGTAGAGATAGGTGGTGACTGTCCCGTTGCCATTGCGGCGTGTTTGCAGTGCGCCATTGGCATTGTAGGAATACGCGTGGTCGTATCCATAGGTGCCTGGATCCTGGTAGTGATGGTATTTCCGGGAGACCCGGTTGCGACTGTCATACTCCCACCGGGTGCGGGTGCCATTGGAAAACAAATCCCCGCCTCCCTGGCTCTTATTGTCCGTCATACTGAGCCGGTTACCCGCCAAATCATACTCGACTGATACCGGGTAGGCACCCGCACCGGCATGTTCCGATATCTGACTGTAGGGGGTATACTTGAAAATCTCGACCCCCACAGTGCGACTGGGATCCGGCACGTTGTTGATGTAGGGGTGGTCGGGATGATAAACCCTCGTGATGTTGTCCAAGGCGTCGTAATCCACTGTCGTCAGGTCGTCGTTCTCATTTTCCGACGTTCTCACCCGCCCCCTGACATCGTAAGTAAACCGGGTGAATTTGGAGTTCGCTGCATTCAGTGATCTCAAAATGGAGGCCCGCTTATAACGGACTGTATAGCTATAGGCTGTGGTATTTCCGGCACGATCAGTGACGCTGCGGAGAAGGTAGCCATTCCGGGAGTCATACACCGACTGCACACGGGTCGCAGGATGAATCAGTGCCCCGCCATCGTCATGCTGCGCCGGGAAATCAACAAACTCAATCTTATCGAGTTTGGTATAGCGGTAATTCATCGTCGGACTCCCCGGACGACCCTGCGTTTTCATCCTGCCCAATGAATCGTAGCTGAGGGTGGTCAAAACACGATCGGCATCCCAGGCCTCGAGGATTTCGCTCCACGCCGAATAGGCCTTCACCTCGCTGGATACCTTTTGTGCATCGGTCCACCAGGTCGCACTCGACCAGTCTTGATCCGTCTCTACGGAAGTATGGGTGAGCCGGCGCAGGGAATCGTATTTGAAATATCGGTGAATACCCCGCCCATCTGTAGTTTGAATACGGTTGCTGAGAACATCGTAAACAAAAGTCACATCATTCCCGTCCTGGGGACGCGCGGCCAAGTGATCCGCACGGTCAGCAAATTGAATACGCACGAGCCGGCCCATGCGATCTGCGATTGCCGTCGTCGCATTCCCCCGGCCATCTCTTGTGATGATCGAAAAATTTGAATCGTCGTGAACCATTGTTGCGGGCAGGGCGATTTCACCCTGTTTGACATCCGTCTCCGGGTTCCAGTTCATGCCGACCTTCCGCCCCAGGGCGTCAAAGTAATGATAGGTGTTACCGACCAAGCGATCGGCATTCTGGCTGTCTTTTTCGTAGACACGCGCAGTAACCACGTTGCCCAAGGCGTCATAATCCATCTCGGTCATACGCTCCTCGCTTGTGCCGTAGGCTTCTCGCTGGCGGATCACGCGACCGAGCTTGTCATACTCCGTATGGATATAACTCCCACCGGGTTCCTGCACCAGGTAGACCCTGCCCTGACTGTCGTACCAGGAACGGGTGGTGGCAAACTCCACACTCCCGTTGTTATCACGCCATGGTGAATGACTCGATGTTGCCCAGGGCAGATGGTTGTCGTCATAATTGACCGAAACCACCTGATTGAGTGCATTCTCGATCGCCAGCACCTTGCCATCCGAACGATAAAAGCTGAAGGAATTCACCTGCTCCTCTTCCGTGCCGGTATCTGTCGTGACCCGGATCGTTGTGTTCCGACGGTTCAAGCTATCGTAGCCATAGCGGACAATACGGTATCCCTCGGCATCGGTTCCGGTTTTCACCTCCGTGAGGTTCGGTCCCGAGTAACTGCTCAGCACTTTTTTGACCACAGCGCCCGCAGTGTCCTTAAGCCGAATCTCTTTGATTCTCCCCGTATCATCAAAATCAATTTCCCGGGAATTCCCCAGTGCGTCAGTAACCACGTCCCTATATCCGGCGGCTGTGTAGTGGTAGGAATTGCTATAACTCGGATCATCCAGGTCATACGACTTTTTGAGCAACCCGATCGGCTGAGGCGCGTCTGCGGAAGTGGTGTATTCATGTCGGGTCGTTTGCAGCACCTTCCCATTGTACCGGGAAATGGTATCCTTGCGCAGACTCTCGGATTCGTGTCCTGGCGGGTAATAGGTGTATTCCGTGATCAGGTAATCGTTGCCCCCTTTTTTACGCTTCTTGAGGTGAAGAAGATGTGTGTCCGGATAGTACTCATACTCGATAACAAACGATTCAGGACGGTCCGACTGGCTGGCCGCAGATCGGGTCCTGTTATTGATCGCATCATATTCATACGTCTTCACGAGATTCACCGTATCGGAAACCGGCATGGTCTCGCTTTTGACAAGGCCATTGGGATAATACGTGTAGTGGGTGATCACCCCGTTGTAGCCACGCCGCGTCTTGACCTTGTCGATGTATGCACCATCAGCACCATGCACATCCGCAGGATCTTCACCGAAGTAGGTATATTCGATGAAATAATCACCTGCTCCAGCGGGATGCTCCGCGTCGGCAAGCTCTGGGCGATTTTTAGTGCGCCGCTTAACCCGACGTTGATCACGGGCATCAGTGACAAACACAACCACCTCCTGCCATGAACCCAAACTCGTTAGATTGTTGCTTGCCGGATCAAACACATTGATCATGTTGGTCAGGGTGACGGTATGCAAGTTGCCAACCGTGGCATAGATGACACTCACGTCCTCACCCTCCGCATGCTCGCCCTGCACCTGCCGACTCACCCAGCCCGCATACGTTCCCCCATTGTAGTAGTAATTTTTCCGCTGGGTACAGTCCGAACATCCTTCCCGGCTGAAGGTTTCCATAAACCCGTAATAAGACGTCGTGCTCGCCCCCATAGCGTAGGTGTAGTGGGATGATAAACTTCCCGTGCCACCAAGCGTCTCGGTGAGCGTCGTCAAATTGCCAAAATTCCCGGCATCATGAGTCAGGTCGACCATGCGCTCTTGCTGGTCCTGCACGTGATCAAGCAGGCCAGTTGTCGCATTGTAGGTAAATTCGAGCCCCCTACCCGTGGCAACGCCATTGGCGAGCACCTCCTCGACTCTGTGGACACGATAATCTCTGACAACGCTCGTGACTGATGTCAGGTTGCTGTTGCGCGGGATACATGTGACAGGATACTTCGTCGGAGTCAGGCCGGGTGCCGCGTAGCTGACGAGTTGCTTACACCCCGTGGGGTCGATGATGGTGGTGAGCCGCCCTTCGGTATCGAAGGTGTATTTTTTACCATTTTTCCGCGTCACGATGTAGACCCCATTTTCAAACTTCGCCTCGGTGTGCCATAGATCGTCGGAAAGGTAGCTGGTGCCCCCCGTCGGGTTAAAGAAAACCAGCGTGCCTTGCTGATCGACCATGACCAGTCGCCCCTGACTGGTTTCACGGAGGCGCAGGTTGTAGTTATGTGTCCAGCCGTAGCCGACCGCAGAATGCACATTGAGATACGTGCTATAGTGTAGGCTCAGGCGGAACTTCATCGTCCCGCCAGGCTGGTCCAGGTAGGATTTGGTCAACTCAAATTCGCCACTGTGCAGATCAAACGGGTCGCCGGCCTTATTGCTCGAGCACCCTTGGTCCCCCTCACTGGGCTTGCTATCGGGCGTGCCGTTACATGCATCGTCATCGTCCGGCGAGCAAGGATCCGCCTGTCTGGCGTCTGGTGCCGGAATGTAGTGGTTCAGGTCAGCGCGGGAAATACCTGGCTGAAACAAGACAAAGATGAGACCGAACAGGAGAGCAAGAACATAGGCGGGGCGTTGTTTCATTTTTAATGTGAGGGAATGACGAAGGGTAAATAGCGTGATCGGCAAATGACGGCGGAAGGGTTATGGGCTTGGAGAAATCCCCTTGGTGCTTGGCCCGGTTTTTTCTAGCTTGGCTGCAAAGTGCAGAGCGACCGTTTTGGAGGCTATATTGCCGTGATAGTCGATGATGTTGACCGTAAAGTGATGCCTACCCGAGACATCTGTAAATTCCGGGAGGACAAAGGTGTAGGGGTCGACGCCCTGTGCCTCCTCGTGAATAAACTCGCCATTGAGGAAGAGCAGGATTTCAAATCGCCTGCCCCCCATTTTCTTTTTTGACACCCGGTCAAGATGAACACGCACCGGCATACCTGCGCGCGCATGGTAGACAGCATCCGGCTCCCCAACCTTGCCCTCGGCAAGCCTCGCCCCCGGAAGGCTGAGGATGAAATCATAAGGGATCTTGGGAAGGGAAACCTTGGCTAAACATTCCAATCCTGCATGCCGGTCGGTATATTTCACATCGCCTATCACGATCCAGCGTTTCCCCAGCGGCACCCTCTGCACAAATGCGTGAATGTCCGAGTCCGTGCGGTAGGACCGGACAGCACCGCTGTCTTTGAAATCCCATGAGGCAAGATGACTCCCTACGCCCGAAAACCCCCAGGGCTTGACCCAGGCGATCAGCATCCCCGAACGATTCGCGACAAATACCCGGGAAATTGAAGGCACCTCCTGCATCCATGTGATCCCATTCAGCCCCCGTTTAATCTTAGCCTGGGCGACACTGAATTTCTCCGGCATCCCGACCCGAGGCACGGCCGGCGAGATGTTGTTGCCATCGCGGTGAATACTCCAGCAGCATATACCACCGGCGGCTAACAACTCAGGTGACGGCTTCCACACGGCATGAAGTGACTTGGGTACCGCGCCCGCTTCAAACCCATTGACAACCGCGACAACCTGACTCGACACGGCATCGATAAGCTGGACGCTGTAACTCGAATCGGGTTGCACGTTCTGGAGTTGAAAGAACATCCTCCCATCGCTTCGATGCTTGTAGAACAGGTTCTCCTGGGTCCAAGCCTGATGGGCGCCCAAGGCCATCAGCAGCACGGCAATTGCTGTTATTCTTCTATGTGTCTCGGGTATCATTTTTGATCGATGTAACAGGGTTCCTTGGCGGGGCGGGGCAGCTTCAGCTGGCGGTGCGTCTTGTTCTGCATGTCGTAAACCGCAATGGCATTGCCTGCATTCTCGCGCATCTCGTAGAAAATCCAGCGGCCGTCGCTGGTCGCAACAGGGTAAAACTCACTCACTGATGCCGTCGCGAAGACCGGCTTGGTTTTCTTGCTCGCGAGGTTGAACGAGAACAGGTCGTAATTGCCACGACCCACACGCTTGGAAAAATAGATGACTTTTCCGTCCTTGCCGTATCTTGGAAAGGCCGCAGTGATGTGCTCCGGGGTGATGGGGATGGCAGTTGTCGTGGCATCCTTTTCCAAAGCCCCCAAATCAAGCAGAAGGATTCGCTCCTCGTTATCGCGCCAGACGTGGCTTATGGCGACGGTATCCCCCGTGGGACTGAGACAAACATTGCGGATGGAACCACGCGGCATACGAAAAATGAGCTCCGGCTTGCTAAAGCCGTCATCCGAAGACGCGTGCCACAGCGATTGCCGGAGCGGGTTGTTTGCCAGCAGCCTGGTGTAATAAATATCACTCCCGTCGCGAGTTACGGTGAAATGCGCACATGTCCGCACACCCTTCACCAACGTCTCCTCACGACCGGAAAGATCAACAGCACATATCTGCCCGACGGAGTCTTTATAAACGACTTTTTCCAGCGTGGGCACCCATACGGGCATCCGTTTGTCACCGGGGGATTTTGTGATCTGGGATTCCTTGCCCGTCGCACCGTCCCAGTAATAAACCTGCCAACCATTGTCGGCCAATCCCGAGTAGAACATGCCACCGCGCCATCCGGCGGACACGGGTTGAGCCAGCAGGCAAGCTAGCAGCAGACAGTAGATTTTTCTTAGCGTCGGTAATTCACACATTGATCCCATTATTGAACGGCTTTCACCATGGCCCACTTGGTACGCACATGGCCGGTGCGCTTGTCCTCGATACTGAATTTCACCCTCCAGAATCGGCGATACTCCCTGTCGCCAATGTCATTCCCATTGGTTTCCCGTAACGTAAAGTGCCCGTGGCCAGTTGTCTGACCGTCGGTGAAGATGTTATCGAGCACTTTGGGGTTCGCCGGATCTGAATAATCCATCACATAAAACTCCAGATCATTCGCACCTGCCGGACTATCGATCCCGACAGCGTTGACGTAGTCGCCTGTGGATGGATCGCGGTAATAAAGTGGCATCTCCTGCCCTCCGGGTGCCAGCATGGTCAAGGTTACATCCGCGCTACGGTCCAAATCAAAGGTGGCATGCACCACCTCACCATGTGCCGCACTGGCTTCATAAGATTCCACCGAATAACGGGTGACATTGGCATGCTGGTTCAAACAAACCACGGATGCCGACGGCAGTCTGCGCACACTGAAGAACTTGATCGACTTGTTGATCGATGTCTCATCCCCCTCGATTCCTCGCCCAACAGTGTCCATCCATTGATTTCCGGTTTCGGTCCACGGCGTGCCATCCGCCTCAAAAGAAATCCAATCCCCGGTGCGAGTGGCGCCAAATATCGGCCGATGGCTTACCAGGTTAGGAAACAGTTTATGGTGGATAATCACCGGTTCGATCATACCGGCCGAACCCAATGTGCCGCTATGGGGCGCGTTGTGCCAAACCGTTTTCCGAGGGTTGCCCTGCAATCCGCCGCCTGAAATCGGGAACTTGGATATACTGGCCTCGGGCACATAGTAGCTGGTGATGGGTGTGTGGAAATGGGAAACCCCCTGCCCGTCAACCATTTCAATGACAGGGAGAATCACATCCGCAGCATTATAGTCCGGACCCGCCATCCCGTCCCAGGTGACCGTCTTTTCAAGCCCACCCGCAAGCACCCCAAGAGGAATGCTGGCCAGCGAGGAGGAATCCACCTCATAGGCATGCAAATCCTCAACACCCGGGAAATTGACAGGATCCACTTCCTGAGTCGTGAAGTGAAACTTCCGGAAATGCACGATCACCTGATCATCGCTCCGATGCAGCCTCACCGTCATGCTCATCGACCGGTCCTGGGTATCCAACACATCCACCCACCGCCGGTCAGGCGTGACGGATGCAATGATGTTGTATTCATTCGGATCTTCATCAAAACCGTTTTCCTGATGGTTCGCCAACCCATCACCATCGAAGTCCTCAAGCCCGTCCAGGATCCCATTGTTATTCTGATCAGCACCGTCCGGTACACCATTACCATCGCGGTCGACCGTTAGCACATTGAGCCCGTGCGTAATTTCCCAGCTGTCGGACATACCATCACCATCAGCATCGACAAATTCATCGATACCCGCATCCGCGGTCGCATCGCGCCGCTCTCCCGTGTAGTCATGCGCAGTCGCACCACCGGAAAGAACGGCGGCGGAATCAATCGCAGGGCTACCCGGCTTGAGAAACCCGTATTGCTGGCTCACCAGCGGGTCGGTGTCGACACCCCGGATGTGGCAATGAATTCGGGTTAGCGTCCCGCCGCTCACCTCGGCGCTGGTCGAGGCATTGGGGTTCCACAGTATCGAGTTGCGGAGAATGAATTTGGTTCCGCTGTTTGTCGACTTGATGGATTTGGCCGATCCTGTGCCATGCCCCGCGTTGTTCACAAAAGTGCAATGATCGACATAGTAGGTATCCGAGCTGTCCTTGGTGTAAATCGGGGCGAGCCCTTTCTGGTGTTCCTTGAACAAGCAATTCACAAAGCGCGTCGCGGTCGTTGAATACGGGTTGTTGAGCTCCACCGCCACCCCGCCTGTCTTGGCAAATCCGGGAACGTTTTCCCGGGAAACAACCAGGCCATCCATCACAAAGTCGGGGCTTCTGTAGATGGTGAATACATTTTCCGATGAATCATTGATACGAAACTCGGGAAATCCGGATCCGCTATCGCGGTCGGCAATCAAGGCGAGTCCTTCCAAATACCGGATATCCAACTCTTTCTCTCTCTCGTATAAGCCCGGGTGTATTTTCACAATCCGGTATTTGGAGTTGCCGCCCGTGGTTCTAGCCTCGTCAATTTCCGTGATGACTTCGCCCAGAGTGGCGAAGATGTGATCATCAGGATCAACATCCGCCTGTGCGGGATTGACCTCGTAGTCGGCCGGGGGCACATCCGCAGCCAGCGACGGACTTGTTCCCCTTTCCCACTCATGGATGTTGGGCACATGATCCCCGTCTCGATCAAGGACGACATCATTTCGATCCAGAGGATCGAGATCATGGAACATCTCGTAACCATCGAACATCCTGTCGCGATCTGTATCGGGATCGTGCGGATCGGTGGCACCCGCCAGGCGATGAATCTCATCCCCATCCGTAGATTCATCATCGTCTGTATCGAGATCGTTCGGATCCAGGGAGAATTCGTATTCGTCGAGACTGCTGGCGGCGTCTCCAACACCCTCGTCAGCGTCATAATTCCCGTCATGGGCGATAACACCGTAGTGTCTGCGCTCCCATGAATCAGCCACTGAATCCGCATCGACATCGACAAATTCATCAGCCCCCAGATCACGGGCGGCTCCGGCAACCTCCTCCCCGTGAATATCCGCCAGCCACACCGATGCGCCAGTAGCAGCGTCAATCGCCGGGCTGCCGGCCTTCAGGTATCCATCCCGTGTCATCAGGGGGTCGGGGCCATCGAGCAAATTCGTATGGCCCATCCATCCCGAGTTTGCCGAGGTCGAGTCACTGATCTCATCAGCGCTGCCATTGTCATTCCAAAACACCGAGTATTCAACAGTGAGGTGCGCCCATGCCTCAGCCCTGGCCGAGCTGTACGACCCGGGAAATTCATTCCCATAGAAGGTGCAGTTGGAAATGTAATTGCTGCCCCCATACATCCGCACCAGGTAATTGAAGCGTGACGTATCATCGGTAAATCCGCGCATGATACAGTCGGTCATCTTGAATTGATAATCGCGATGGGTTTCTGCGGGCGAGCCACGGTAAATGACTTGCCACTTCGCCCCCCCTTTTTCATCACTGGGTTCAAAAATCAGGGAGGACAACACGTTATCCCTGTAGTGGGATTTCATGAATGCATCATTTTTACCTATTTGGAGGATTGCCTCACCATCGCCAGCCTCGCCCAATAACAGCACCCTTCTGGAACCCAGGTCCACCGACCCGCTATAAACCCCTTTCCTTACGCGGATTATGTAATAATTGGCCGGATCCGTCGCCCCTCCATTCAATGCCGACACCGCTTCAGCCAGTGTCGTGAAAACATTGTCGGATGACGACCTGCCACCTGTCACGCCATCGACCACCCAATCCGTCACCTGATCGAGATGGGCCGGACTGACAGCCGA
>JARFRT010000408.1 GCA_029287105.1 Akkermansiaceae bacterium
GCCCTGCTCTGGCTGCCCATCCTGCTCCAGCTGAAAATCTTTACCCTCATCACCGGCAACCCGGCCCCCTACGAACTCGGCCACGTGATCGGCACCTATTCGATCCTGATGCTCATCGGCAGTTTCTTCCTCGCCATCGGATGCCTCGCCTCCACGCTGAGCTCCAATCAAATTGTCGCCGGCATCATCACGATTGCCATTCTGGTCATGCTCTTTTTCCTCGGCCTTGTCCCCTACATCACCGGCGAGGGGTTCCAGGCGGTGTCGCTTTTCCACTATGTCTCGATCCAAGAGCACCTGGCTAACTTCGCCCGGGGACTGATCGATACCCGCGCCATCGTCTACTACCTCAGCATGACGGCATTTTTCCTCTTCCTCACACACGTCACCCTCGATTTCCGTCGTTGGAAATCCTGACCCCGTTTTCCCCGCCCCGATTCTTCCTCACTCTCCGATATGCCGGACTCCCCACCATCATCCCCCCCTGCAAGCCCCGTCAGGCGTCTGGGCCGCAGCCTCAATGTCATCACTCAGGTTGTGCTGTTCGTTGTTGTGATCATCTCAGCCAACTACTTGAGCTGCGCCCGGCATCACCGCATCGACCTCACCGAACGCCACGATTTCACCCTCTCGGACCTCAGCCACCAATACCTCAAAAGTGACGCGGTACAGCAACGTGACTCCCCCTTGCACGTCATCGCCGTGATCCGCCGTAGTTCGCCTCACTACTCACGGATCTATAACTTGCTGGACGAATACCAGCGCCTCGGTGGTGATGCCGTCACCCTGGAATTCATCGATCCCATACGGCAAACCGACCGGACGCTGGAAATTCAAAACACCTACGGCCAAGCCTACACGGAAGACATGATCATTGTCGACGGCCGCATCAAACCCGAAGCGAAGGCGGCGGGCAGCGAAGAAAGCGCCACCGGGAGCACCGACAGCACCCAACCGGAAGCCACCGAAAAACAAACACTCTCCGCCCACGTGCGCACCGTGCTCGTCAAGCACCTCTACATCCAGGACGACAGGCGCAACATCATCGCCTGGCAAGATGAAGACATCATCACGTCCACCATTATCGGTGCCATCGAGGGGCAACCGCGGAAAATTTATTTCGCCGCGGACAAAGTCAACCTCGAGGCGACCGAAGGCAAGCCTGCCTGGCAAATCATTGCGGAGATGCTCTGGCAACAAAACATCCTGCTCACCCCGCTGCGCCTGTCTGAAACCGACAGCATCCCCGAAGATGCCGAAGGGTTCGCTCTGATCGCCCCGCAGTACGATCTCGACGACCAACAAATCAAAGTCCTCACCGAGTACTGGGACCGCCAGCAGTCGGCAATCTTCGTCACCCTCGACCCGAAGGTGAAACTCGACAACCTCCACGTGTTCCTCCGGAGCAATGGGGTGACCCCACGGCAAGACCGCGTCATCAGCGTGCAGAACGGGCAAACACTTGCAAGCGTCCAGTCGCTCTTTTCCCGTGGCGCGGAAATCAACCGTGAGCTCGGTGGCAAATCAACTATTTTCGACGGTTCCAGCTGTAGCCTGGAAGTGCGTGAAAACGATGACACGCTGCTTAACAAACGCATCCAACCCATCGCCCTCATCGAAGCCTCCGATGGCTGGTGGGGCGAAACCCGCTACAGCGACGACAAGCCCGAGTTCAACAAGGAAGAAGACAGCAGCGCCCCACTCTACCTCGCCGCCGCCATCCTCAGAGGCCAGGCAACCTCAGACAATACCGCCAATCTGGTTTCCAAAATGGTGATCATCGGCAACACCGACTTTCTCGCCACCAAAAAAACCCGCCCCGAACAGGCTGATTTTGTCAAATCCAGCGTCAATTGGCTCGTCGGCAGAGATGACCTCATCGGAATCGGCCCGCGTAAGCTCTACCGCCACAAAATCACCATCCTCGATGCCCATAATACATTCATCAGCCGTCTGGTCCTGATTTTCCTCCCGGCCATCGCTCTCCTCACCGCCTTAATCATCTGGAACATGCGGCGTGCCTGACCCTCTCTCCCTGAGACAATGCGCTACAGCTTCACCATCGTACTC
>JARFRT010000451.1 GCA_029287105.1 Akkermansiaceae bacterium
TCGCGTGAATCTGTCAGCCCAGAACTTTGTAAATCAGGTGATGTGGTATGATAAAACCACATGTTCATCTAGGCTACGAAAACAAAAGGCCCGGAGGTTAATCCGGGCCTTTGAAAAATGGTGCAGGAAGAGGGACTTGAATCCGGCCTCACGGAGAGGGTCCAATGTTGCTCAATATGTTGTAAATAGGTGGTTTGCGGGGGTTTTCTGTTAGCTTGAAAAATCCTCATTTCTGCCACAAAAGCGCTTATTTATACCCCGATCCTGTTTTAATTGTTTTAGGGGGAGGACGAGGGGGCATGCGTAGAATTTCGGTTTTTTTCACGTAAGCTTCGTAGTTTCACATCATTTAGGTCTGTTGTTGGCTACGATAGCTCTCATGCATGCTGTAACGGTTATCAAGACGAAATGCTGCCAACTTATTCACCTGACGAGACGTTGATTCGCATGAAGCTCTCTTGGGTGGATAAAGGAGAGTCCAAGGGTAAGTTGTCATGCACAGGGAAAAGAATATGGAGAGGGGTGCCTTGATGGTCATGGTCTGATGTTGACCGGTAAGCCGGCGAGGATGCGTTTGAGTAGTATGAGATAGCGGTATTCGAGTAGACCGTTGCCGTTGAGATCGCCAGCGCGGAGTTCGTCGGTTGTCGCGGGTCTGCTGCGGGGTTTGACGAGGACTCTGAGCAGCGTCTCATCCGAGGAGTTCACGGAGCCATCACCATTCACGTCTCCGGGTGCGTAGCTGTTATCGACCTTGAAGGTGGCGGTGCCTGAAAAGTCGACGACCGCTTGGTATCCTGCCACGGCATGCAGGGTGGGGGTGGCTGACCGCTAGGGGGGATGTGTCGCAATCTATATGAATTCACCAGACATCCTACTGACTGCTAGGAATTTGCTGTTTGGGTGAGGTGGTCGAGAGTATCGTGCGAGGAGGAGATAGGGGGTTGATCAATCGTCAATCAAATCCCACCCGCCGGTCCGACCGTCCCTCCCTCAACAAACTTCGCTTTGATCGTCGTCTGGCGGGTGTCTTCTTTCCCCCGGCTGATATTCCGCACCCAGCGCACGATACGGTTCACCACGCTGCGGCGATTCCAACGGATATGTGAGACCGATGGCTCGCAATGGTCGAAATACGGGTCGTCGTCGATACAGACCACGGAAAGATCCTGCGGCACCCGGATGCCCCGGTTGAGGAGGAAGTGGAGCGTTGCAAAATAGACGGGGCTGGAGCTGGTGATGATCGCGGTGGGTGGGGAGAGTTGGAACGTCGAGTGAAGGCATGCATACAAATCCTTGGTATCTCCTTCCCATCCCGGCATGTTGTAGGATCCTGTGGTGATCCCATGAGCCTTCAGCGCATCGAGAAAGGCAGTGCCAGCAACCCCGGGCTTCGAAATGTTATAAAGGCTGTCCAGCATCACAACCCGGTGGTGACCGAGGTCGACCAGCCGACTCACCGCCGCATCGGTAGCGGGCATGGTATCCGGTCCGACTCCTGCGATTTTTAGTTTGCGCCTGCGCCCGTAGAGCGCAAAGGCGGGGGTCTGCTGCCGGATGAACCACTGCAGCACATCACTCGTGCCGGCGAACACCACCCAGGCATCTGACTGGGTCTTCTTCACCATGCGGGCCACCCGCTGCACATCCATGTTCATTTCCGTCAAGTTGCCCGGAGCATAATAAACCGTGTGCCCCGCCTCCTCCAGCTTGTTCTTGCACTCGATAAGGT
>JARFRT010000514.1 GCA_029287105.1 Akkermansiaceae bacterium
ACCCAGGAACGCGCCTACACATCGCCGATCTGGTATACGCCGGGATAATCAATGAACAGGCTTTTAGGAGGGCGTCATGTTGAACAGCAAAAAATCGAAAAAATCCGCTTTGATTGTCAGCTATTATAAAGCCGTTTCGCCTGGCTTCGGTAACCACCAGGCCGGAGCCGGTCCAGAACGTGTCCTCAGATTGCACGGGCCCCTGCTGTGCTGCCTGGTTGGTGTCCTTGTCCTTGTTAACGTGCTTCTCTTCGGTCCCGCAGTTGCCCAGGACACGGCCGGAACGAGACCGGAGATCTTTACAGGGCAGCCCTACTCGACCTACGCCGATCGGGCATACCCGACGGATGTCTATTTCGGCGACACCCATGTGCATACCGGGCTGTCGGCCGACGCCGGGGGCTCCGGCACGCGGCTGATGCCACGCGACGCTTACCGATTCGCACGGGGCGAACAGGTGATCTCGAACACCGGACAGCCGGTAAAGCTTGCGCGGCCCTATGACTTTTTCATGATCACCGATCATTCCGACGCGATGGGCGCAATCACCGATATCATTTCAGGCGCACCGAACATCATGGCCGATCCGGATGGGCGCCGGTTCCACGAGGACTTCAACGCCGGCGGTGATACCGCTGCCCAGGCTATGTTTCGCCTTATCAACCAGTTTGCTCAGGGCAAGATCTCTGCCGAGCTGAACTACCAGCCCGGCAACCCGGCCTTTAAGCGCGTATGGGACGACATCATCCGGGCGGCTGAGGAGTTCAACGACCCGGGCACTTTCACCACCTTCATCGCCTTCGAGTGGACATCGCTGGTCTCGGGCAACAATCTTCACCGCAACGTGATCTTCCGTGACGGCCCCGAACGGGCCGGGCAGGTCGTGCCCTTCACCACGACACCGCCGATCGGCTCGCGCAACCCGCGCGATTTGTGGAAGTGGATGGAGAACTACGAGAAGGTTACCGGCGGTGACGTCACGGCGATCCCCCACAACGGCAACTTGTCGAACGGCATGATGTTCGCCCTTCAGGACGACTTCGCGGACGGCAAGGCCTACGACAGGGAGTACGCCGAGCAGCGCCAGAAGTGGGAGCGGCTCTACGAGGTGACCCAGTACAAGGGCGACGGCGAGGCGCACCCGCTGCTCTCGCCCGAGGACGAATTCGCCGACTTCGAAACGTGGGACTTCGGAAACCTGGACGTCTCGCAGGCGAAGTCCCCGGACATGCTCCCGGGTGAATACGCCCGCTCCGGCCTGCTCCGCGGCCTGCAGCTCGAGGCCCGGCTCGGCGTCAACCCCTTCAAATTCGGGCTCGAGGGGGGCACCGACACCCACACGGCGCTGAGCACGATCGACGAAGACAACTTCTTCGGCAAATTCACCATATATGAACCGGGTCCGGGAAGAGCAATGCACGCCGGCAAGAGCAACACTGAGCTCGGAATAAAAGGCCCCGGTGGTGGCGATTACAGTGCGGGGGGGACGACCGCGGTGTGGGCGACCGAGAACTCCCGTGGCGCGCTGTTTGACGCCATGGAGCGGCGCGAGACCTACGCGACGACCGGGCCGCGCCTGCGGGTGCGTTTCTTCGGCGGATTCGATTTCACCCAGGACGACGCCAAGCGGCGTGACCTGGCGCAGATTGGTTACAGCAAGGGAGTGCCGATGGGGGGTGATCTCAGGCAGGCGCCAAAGGGCAAGGCGCCGAGCTTTCTGGTGTATGCGCTGCGCGATCCGATGGGAGCGAACCTCGATCGCATCCAAATTATCAAGGGCTGGCTGGACGCCGACGGCAAGGCGCAGGAGAAGGTCTACGAGGTTGCGTGGTCGGATGGCCGCAAGCCAGGCACGGACGGCAAGCTGCCGCCGGTCGGCGACACGGTCGATCTATCGATCCCGGGCTGGACCAACACCATCGGCGCCTCGGAACTGGGCGCGGTGTGGACCGACCCGGACTTCGATCCGAAGCTGCGTGCCTTCTACTATGCCAGGGTCATCGAGATTCCGACCCCACGGTGGACGGCCTATGATCGGGTCAAGTTCAAGCTGGATCTGCCCAAGGGAATACCGCTAAAGACTCAGGAACGCGCCTACACGTCACCCATCTGGTACTCACCGAAAGGTTAGTGTCGGTACTTTGTTTTTCAACCGCTGTGCGCCAGGAAAGGACGATAACAGGCTGCCAAAATAGCCATTCAGATGGATGGCTATCCACGGAGGCTCCGAAAGCGCAAACACCATTCAGTATCATTTACTTCATTGATAGTTACAAGGAGGCCACATGATTACGGCAGGCTCAATCGTCGCCTTTTCGTTTTTGACTGCAGTCATATCCGCTCAGGCGGCGGACACCATGAAAGCATTTCCGCCGGCCGGGGAGGGCATGGTCAGGTATGTCCTGCAGCTTCCGAAGCAGGATGATGAATCCGTATTCAGGGTGGAACTGATGGTCGGTAAAACAGTTGCGGTTGACGAAGCGAACACTTACTTTTTCGGTGGTCAAATCGAAAAGGAGACGATCAAGGGCTGGGGGTATCCACGCTACACGGTCAAAAAACTGGGTCCGATGGGCGGCACGCTTATGGCGGTCGATCCAAATGCGCCCAAAGTAGACCGGTTTGTGAGGCTCGGTGGCGAACCGTATTTCATCCGCTACAACAGCCGCCTGCCCATCGTGGTGTATGTGCCCGAAGGCGTTGAAGTGCGCTATCGAATATGGGAGGCCGGGGCGGAAGTGAACGTAATGGACAACGGTTGAAAGGTAATCGGGATTCATGAGTGCACTGCTAAGGGGACTCGTTCACTGGCTGCGGGAGCCGCTCGTTCATTTCCTCGCCATCGGCGCCCTGATCTTTCTGGTGTTTCACTTGTGGGGCGGTGGTGGTCCGGACTCCAACGTCATCGTCATTACGCCCGGCCAGGTCGACGCGATCGTCGTAAGGATTTCCCGCACCTCGCTGCGGCCGCCAACCGATCAGGAATTGAAGGGACTGATCGACGACGCCGTGCGCGAGTAGATGGCGGCGCGCGAAGCGATGGCGATGGGACTCGACCGTGACGACACCATCATCCGGCGGCGGCTTCGTCAGAAGCT
>JARFRT010000038.1 GCA_029287105.1 Akkermansiaceae bacterium
TGCCTGGAGCGTGCGTGTCGTTCCGGCAATCTCAAGCTCGATTTGAGGCGTCCCCTCCCGGACATCCAACCCACCCAGATCCTCCGGAAGCTGATATGCATCGCTCAATCCAGTGAGCTGTTGGATCAAGGTGCGCGTCTCCAGCTCCAACCAATCCCCACCCAGAAGATCCTCCGTGGCGAACAAACAACACTCCCCCTGCGCGGGTGATGACGCAGCAGCGATAACCAGCCGGCCCGCCGCTTCATCCCAAGCCGCCAACCCCTTTCCCAAGGCAATCAAGCCGGAGCCGCCATCCGCCGGTTCGCCCGCCAGCCGCAGCCAGACCAACCCGTCACCGACCTCCATCTCCAGAGGGGGGCGCAAATGGCCGGTCGCCAGCACCACCGGCTCGTCGCCACGACTGACCCGCGGATGGCCGCTCGCCGCACGGTAAAAACCCGCCAGCTTTTCCTCAGGCAGAGAAAGCATCGCCGCATCCGCCTGGCCGATGTGCTGGCGTAACCAAGCCGCTAAAACAACGTCCGCCTCCGTAAGCCCGGCGTCGTGCGCGCGCCGGAGATGCACCGCCCGCGCACCTTCGTGTGGAAACCCGGGTGCCAACCTGACCTCCAGCGGCACCACTTCCCGGTCCTCCTGTTGTGGCCCTCCGCCGCCCCCCTCTATAGGCTTCATCTCACGGGCGACCTCTTGTCCGCCACCCTGAATCCCCGCCAAGATCACCGCTGCCGCGTGTTCACACATCGCACCGGTCGACCGGCTCATGGCACAGCCACACAGGTTTTTCACCTCGGTCGGCCCCAGAACCTTGACCACCACCCGCATCGGCCTGTTTCCCGAGCCCACGGAACCCTGGAAGACAACCGTATCGCCGACCTCTTTCCGTGTCACTTCCAGCACCTTGCCGAGCCGGACCAAAGCGCGGGCATCCTTGAACACCCGGCCGCCGGCCGCCTTACCTACCCATTGTTCTGTCATTTCCATGGAACCCATACGTGGCACCCCGTGCCCGTGTCAGATTGCCGCATTGCGTCGACAGTGCAATGACACGTTTCAAGATCATCGGTTTTTTGTCTTTGGTCAGACGCCTTAATCGTGCATGTTTCCATTCCAATCTGCTCCGCTCGCGCAGTCATTCAGCTCTGTCTTGTTTCCATCCCATGAAAATCGTCGCTATCGCCAACCAAAAAGGAGGTGTTGGAAAAACCACCACCGCCATCAATCTTTCCGCCGCTCTCGCCGCCCGCGGGCAACGGGTTCTGCTCATCGATCTCGACCCCCAGGCGAATGCGACCAGCGGTATCGGACATGAACCGGACGGCAGCGAAAGCATGTATTACCCGCTCATCGGGAAAAGCTCGATGGAGGAAAAAATCATCCCGTCACGCCTCAACAACCTCTCATTGATCCCGTCCGGCATGGACCTCGCCGGCGTGGAAATCGAGCTGGCCCGCATGGACGACCACTTGCTGCGCCTGCGCAAACTCCTCTCCAATTCCAAGGAACACAACCGCTTCGACTTCTGTATCCTGGACACCCCGCCGTCGCTCGGCGTGCTGATGACCTCCGCCCTCGCCGCAGCTGATGAAATCCTCATCCCGCTCCAGTGCGAGTGGTTTGGCCTCGAAGGACTCGCCAAAATCGTGCAGGTCATCGATCAAATACGCGATACCGGAGCCAACCCGGACGTCATCCTCGAGGGTATCCTGATGACCATGTACGATGGCCGCACCAACCTGTCCCGCCAGGTTGTCGAGGAGGTGGCCAACTACTTCCCGTCCCAGCTCTACAATACCGTTGTCCCCCGCTCGGTCCGTATTGGCGAGGCCCCCAGCCACGGCAAAACCATCTTTGAGCACGATCCCGCCGGCAGCGGTAGCCAGGCCTATGGCAACTGCGCCGATGAATTCCTCACCCGCCACGCCGTCTGCGCCCCCCCGATTGCCGCAGGCGCAGCAAGGGCGTGACCCCCCACCCTCTCTCATGCCTCCCCGGCTTATTACCCACCCCATTCCATCCACCTGAACCCGGCACCCAACCGGGCACAACCACGACACCCAAACCCACGCAACCCAACATCCCCCCCGGTCTACCCACACTGATCAATATGGAATCGAACACCCACCTAAGTGACCACTTCGAAGACTGGCTTCTCTTTCAAAACATCATCGCGCGCGACTACATGTGCCACCGCGAGATCATCCAGACCATGCACACATGGGCACGGGAGCATGGGAAAAAAGGATTACGCGTGCTCGACCTCGGCTGCGGCGATTGCTACGCCGCCCGCTCCATTTTCGAGGGGGTCGACGATGTCCAGTATTACGGCATCGACCTATCCGACCAGGCCCTCGGGATCGCCCGGTCCAATTTCGAGGCGAGCAACTGGAACATCGAACTTCTCAGTGGCGATATTACCGAGATGATCCGGCAACTGCACGGACCGTTTGATTTCGTCATCGCAGGCTACGCACTCCACTACCTCGAGAATCAAAAAAAATCCGCCGTCCTCGACAATATCCGGCTCGTACTGAGCCCGAAGGGCACCCTCATGATTTACGACCTGCTGCCACGCAACGGGGAAAAAAAGGACACTTACGTCCAGCGTGTCCTGGATGATGCCGATGCCAACTGGAACCTGCTCAGTCCCGAACAACTCACCTCGTTCCGGCAACATCTCGAAAATCGCGCATTCCCCATCGACCAGGCCACATGGCAACAGTTCGCCTTCAGTTCCAGCCTGGGAAAAGGTGAACTCATTT
This sequence comes from Akkermansiaceae bacterium, assembly GCA_029287105.1. GTDB lineage: Bacteria > Verrucomicrobiota > Verrucomicrobiia > Verrucomicrobiales > Akkermansiaceae > Oceaniferula. The sequence continues at coordinate 2,763 of JARFRT010000038.1, forward strand.
TCCGGGATAGCGCCGAGCAGTACGGCATTATCAAGTTTAGCAATTGACCTGCCCCAGCTTACGGAGAATGCTCGGTTTTCATTAACCATGCACCCTAGGAAACACCGAGCCGCCATCCTCATGACCCTTGTCATGAGCGGCAACGCCCACGCCTCCCCACCAAACGACGGGAACCCGACGTTTAATCGGGACATACGGCCGATCCTCTCCGAAAATTGCTTTCTCTGTCACGGTCAGGACCCCGAGCACCGGGGCGCCGAACTCCGTCTGGACATCCGGGAAAACGCGATCGCCCCCCGCGATGACGGCCCGGCCATCGTCCCTGGCAATCCCGCGGAAAGCACCCTCATCAAACGCATCATGTCCGACGATCCGGACATCATCATGCCCCCCCCGAAGTCCCACCTCGGCGCCCTCAAACCCCAGCAGATCGACACCTTAAAAAAGTGGATCAAAAACGGTGCCGTCTACGAGGCCCACTGGGCCTTTGTCCCCCCCGTCAAAGCACCCCTCCCCCAAGTCGGTTCCCGCCACCCCGTGGATGCCTTCATCAGGGAGCGGCTTCAGTCGGCCGGACTCAGCCCCAGCCCGGAAGCTCCAGCGGAGACGCTGGTACGCCGGGTCTACCTCGACCTCACCGGCCTCCCGCCCAGCCTCGATGACCTCGACCGCTATCGCGCCGATACCTCACCGGACCGCTGGCAACGCCTGATCGGGAAACTGATGGCATCCCCGCACTTCGCCGAGCGACTCGCCATGCCTTGGCTCGATGCCGCACGATACTCGGATACCCACGGGTTCTCCATCGACGACCACCGCGACATGTGGGGCTGGCGTGACTGGGTGACCCACGCGTTCCAGCGCAACCAACCCTACGACCAGTTCCTCGCCGAACAAATCGCCGGCGACCTCATCCCCCGTGCCACCCCCGACCAGATTGCCGCCACCGGCTTCCTGCGCAACAACATGAACACCCACGAAGGTGGCACCATTGCCGAGGAATACCGCGTCGCCCAAACAATCGATAAAGTCGATGCCGTCGCCACTTCCATGCTCGGCCTGACCTTGAAATGCTGCCAGTGCCACGACCATAAATTCGACCCCATCTCCCAAAAGGAATATTACCAGTTCTACGCCTTTTTCAATGCCTCGTCCGAACCCGGCAAAGGAGGGACCAACGGAAATACCAAACCCGTGATGAACTACACCTCGCCCCTGGCCAAGGGGGGGCTGGACGGCGTGAAGACGCGTATCGCGGAACTCGAATACCTCAGACTCCACCCGTCACCCGCAATCACCGCGGCACGCAAAGTCTGGGAATCCACCCCGCCGAAAAGCGCCGCCCCCGCAGTCCTCAAAATTCTCAACACGCAGGCCGCTTCGCGTACCCCCGACCAATGGAAATCCCTCAACACCGAATTCATCAAATCCAAGAGCCCCAGCGCCCGGAGGATGGCGATGATGATCCAAACCATCGACGTCGAAATCAGCGTCCTCCAACGTGAAATCAAGCGCGGCCAAACCACCGTCATGGTCATGGACCACCACCCCGGGCTCCGCAAAACCCACATCCTCGAACGCGGTGCCTACGACCAGCCAGGCGCGGTGGTCAGCCCCGGCACCCCCTCCGCGCTTCCCTCCCTAACCGATTTCGCCACCCCTGAAAACTCCGCCACCCCGACCCGACTCGACCTCGCACGCTGGGTCACCCACCCCAAGCACCCTCTCACCGCCCGCGTCGCGGTCAACCGCACCTGGCAAATGATCTTCGGCCGCGGTATTGTCGAGACCGCCGGCGACTTCGGCAACCAAGGGTCGTGGCCGACCCACCCGGAACTGCTCGACTGGCTCGCCGTCGACTTCGTGGAAAACGGCTGGGACATCCGCCAGCTGCTCGCCACCATCCTGAGTTCGGAAACCTACCGCCAGTCCGCGGTATCGTCGGCCGCTCATCTGGCCAAGGATCCGCGTAACACACTGCTCGCCCGCTCCCCCCGGCCACGGCTCGCCGCCGAAATTATCCGCGACCAGGCGCTCGCCACCAGTGGACTGCTCAACCCCTCCATCGGCGGCCCCGGCGTCCACCCACCACAACCCGACCTCTGGAGCGAAATCAGCCACTTCGGCTACGGCAAACCCTTCACCGCCCAGATCTTCCTGCCCGGCCGCGGCCCATCGACCCGCCGGCGCAGCCTCTACACCTTCTGGAAACGCACCTCGCCACCACCCGCCATGGCAATCTTCGATGCCCCTACCCGGGAAACCTGCGCGGTCGTCCGCGGCAGCACCAACACCCCGCTGCAAGCACTCGTCCTCATGAACGAGCCCCAATTCGTCGAAGCCGGCATGGCACTGGGCCTGCGTATGATCCAACAAGGCGGCACGACCCCCGCGACCCGGCTCGCCTACGGGTTCAGACTCGCCACCGGCCGCACCCCAACCCCGCAAGAGGCCGCCCTGTTAACCGACTCACTCGACAAAAACACCCGCCGCTACACCCAGGACCCCGCCGCCGCCCACGCACTGGTAAGCCGCGCCGGAGTCACCGCCCGGCAAACACCGGAACTTGCCGCCTACACCATGGTCGGCTCACTCCTGCTCAACCTCGACGAGCTCATCAGCCGACCATGAACCCGCTCGAAGACCACCTCAATTCGTTCTCCCGCCGCAGTTTCCTCGGACTGACCGGCCTCGGCCTGGGCGCCATCGCCGCCAAAAACCTGCTCGCCGCCGACATGCCAGTGCCCGGCGGCGCAGCAAGCCCGTCCACCCCGCCGCACTTCGCGCCCAAGGCAAAACGCGTCATCTACCTGTTCCAATCCGGCGGCCCGTCCCACATCGACCTGTTTGATCACAAACCCGGCCTCAACAAGGTGCACGGCCAGGACCTGCCCGACAGCATCCGCCAAGGCCAGCGCCTGACCGGGATGACGTCGGGACAAAAAAACTTCCCGGTCTGCCAAAGTATTGCCCAATTCAAGCAGCACGGCCAAAGCGGCCAGTGGATCAGTGACCTGCTGCCCTACACCTCCCAAGTGGCCGATCAGATTGCCGTCATCCGCTCGATGCACACCGAGGCGATCAACCATGATCCCGGCATCACTTTTATCAATACCGGCTCCCAGTTCCCCGGCCTGCCCAGCATGGGGTCCTGGATCTCCTACGGACTGGGCAGTATGAACGAAAACCTCCCCGCCTACGTCGTCCTGCTCTCCCAAGGCACCGGCAAAAACCCGGGACAGCCGATCTTTTCCCGACTCTGGGGCAGCGGCTTCCTGCCCTCCAACCACCAGGGCGTCCAGTTCCGCAGCGGCAAAGACCCGGTCCTCTTCCTCAACGACCCCGCCGGCGTGACCCGCAGCGACCGCCGTGCCATGCTCGACGACCTCGCCAAAATGAACCAAATCCGTCACGAAAAATTGGCCGATCCGGAAATCCTCACCCGCATCAGCCAATACGAAATGGCCTTCCGCATGCAAACCTCGGCCCCGGAACTCGCCGACCTCTCGGATGAACCCGAGTCGGTTTTCGAACTCTACGGCAAGGATGCCCGCATACCCGGCACCTACGCCTACAACTGCCTGCTGGCACGTCGGATGGCCGAGCGCGGCGTCCGCTTCACCCAACTCTTTCACCGCGGCTGGGACCAGCACAACAGCCTGCCCACCCACCTCGCCAACCAGTGCCGGGATACCGACCAGGCCTCCGCCGCACTCATCACCGACCTGCAACAACGCGGCCTGCTCGAGGACACCCTGGTCATCTGGGGCGGCGAGTTCGGACGCACCGTCTACAGCCAGGGAAAACTCGGCAGCGGGCGCGACCACCACGGCCGCTGCTTCAGCATGTGGCTCGCCGGCGGCGGCGTCAAACCCGGCACCAGCTACGGCCTGACTGATGACTATTCTTACAACATCGTCGAAAACCCGGTCCACATCCGCGACCTCAACGCCACCATCCTCCACTGCCTCGGCATGGACCATGAGCGCTTCACCTTCCGCTTCCAAGGGCTCAACCAGAAACCTACCGGCGTCCTGCCCAGCAAGGTCGTCACCGGCATCCTCAGCGAATCCGATCGCCAGAATGCCGCCAAAACCTGAAATCCACCGGCCAATCAACCCGGATAGGTGCCGTAGATGTAGTCGTAGAGCGAGTGGATGACACCCTCGTCTTCAGCCGCGATCCTGCGCGTCAAATCACCACTCGACACGATTCCGAGAAGCTGGCCACTACTGACGACGGGCATGTGCCGGAATCGCTTCTCCGTCACCACCTTCATCGCCTCACGCACCGTGAGCGACGGCTTGATCACCACCACATCCTTGGTCATCACCTCGTGCACCTTCGTGACCGCAGGATCCATTTCTTCGGCAAGCACCCGGTAAACAATATCACGTTCGGTCAGCACGCCAGTGATCTTCTCCCCCTGCATCACAAGCAGTCCGCCAACCCGTTCCTTTTTCATCAGCTTGGCAGCATCATCAATACTGACTTCCGGATCGACCCGACAAATACGGTTTCCTTTTTCCTCAATAATTTGCCCAAGTGTCATTTCCATAATCCACCTATAGCGAGCTCAGATATCGTAGTCAAGACCGCTCGTCCAAAGAAAAATCAGCTATCCGGCATGGGCAGTTGTGGCTGACAAAATTCCACACTCCCTTCTTGCATCTCGTTAAAACCGCTTTATTCTTCCCAGTTGATGAAATGATCACCCTTACTCATCACCCAGGAGGTGCCTCAGGTTTCACCCTGTCGAACACCCCGGGCTTAAACCTATTCTCACGATGCTTTCCCAACTATGACCCCGGTTTGCGCAGGGTCAATTGACGCGATTGGCATCGTATCCACTCATGCTTAAAAATGCACGGCGTTGTTAAAACTTTCCTAGTCTGTAGCTTAACCCACCTGTTCACCAGCACCACCGGTGAGGCCGACTGGCGTGAAGAGATCGGTTGGAACCTACTCCAGCTCTACGCCGGGGCGAGCCTCCCCAGCGGAAGCGGAATTTCATTGGAAATGGCGGAAGCGGGGACTTCTTACATGCCCGACAGCGCCCACAGCGCGTTCACAGGAATCAGTATTACCAATATCAGCGACATCAGCCCGGCAGTCTCCTCGCACGCCACAAAAGTCGGGCTGAATTACTACGGCAATACCACCAGCCTAGTGACCGGCATCGACACGGTGGGTGTCCGGAGCGCGGACGATTTCGTCGGTGGCTTTCTGGGTACAACCGGCACGGTCGGTACAGTCGGCACAAGTTCGGCAGCCGTAATGAGTCACGCCTATATTGACTTTGCCGATCCAGAACTGGAAGCGGCCCTGAATGAGATCATCAAGCGATTTGATTTTTTCACTCAGGATTCCGGTGTTGTCAACGTGGTCGGAATGAACAACGGCAGCAGCAGCGTCGTGCCCCCCCTTTTTGGCAGCTCCTACAATGCCATCTCGGTCGGCCGTACCGACGGCCTCCACTCACATGGCTCCACTCCTGCCAACTACCCCGGTCCCGGGCGTCAGAAACCTGAGATTGTATCGGCCGCATTCCCCAATGCCACCAGCTACGCAATAGGAGCAGTGGCCTCGGCCGCCACCCTCCTGCATGCCAAGGCCAAACTGGCGAATAATGCCAACGCCACCCACCCTGACACCATCAAGGCTTGTTTGTTGGCTGGCGCGACCAAGGAGGAGTTTCCCGCTTGGACCCAAACTTCACTCAAGCCCCTGGACACAACATTCGGCGTTGGCGAACTCAATGTGTTCCATAGCTACAGGATCATCGAAAAAGAGGAGTCGTCCCAAGGCACCAGTGGATTTCATGGATGGGCGCGAAACTCCGCCAATGACACCCAGCCGCTCACGTACACATTCACAACACCCGACTACGAACCACCGCTCACACTCTCGGCGGCACTTGTCTGGCAGCGCGGTGTGAGCGGTCCTAATTATGCCTACGATGCCCTGGCCAACCTCCGGCTCGAGCTCCGCGATCAAGCGGGGGCAACCATTCAGACCAGCGACAGCGCCCTGGACAATGTGGAACACATCTGGAACACCCAGCTCGCTCCTAACACCTCGTATAGCCTCAGGGTGAGCAGTTCCTCAGACACGGCCTATTTGTCCCTGGCATGGCGGGTCAATGGCGTGGCTCGTGCCGTGATTGCGGCCGAGGCCTCGGGCAACGACGTGAATATCAACTTGAGCAGCCTGATCATCGGCGCTCCCTATATCGTCCAGCGAAGTACGGATATGGCAAACTGGTCAGATGTTCATGGTTTTACAGCCGCAAGTGACAGCCTGGCCTGGTCCGACACTTCCGTTCCGGCAGGTGCCTCCGTGTTTTACCGCCTGTTTTTCCTCGAACCCTAGAAAACCTGTTAGTTGATGGGCGTGTGGCGAATACCATCCCTGAGCCACGCCCAGCCGGATCACTACCCTGCGAAATAAAAGTCTCCCCAAATGATCAGAACATGCGGGCGGGAAGATCAGGTCGGAATTTACCCAGTGTGCAATACGGAAATCCGGTATGATTTCAATTCAACCATGAACACTACAAAGAGAGAGGCCTGAATGGCACTGAGTTCGTCTATAAGGGGACGGGCCCTAGCGTACAGGGGTGACCACTATGTTCTATCGTGCTTGTCACTACATTTACCATCACCTTCGGCTTTGGATTGCTGACGTAGATATTTGATTTTCTTTTCGAGGTGTTCAGCTCCAACCATTCCCATTCCATGGCCGTTCTTCTCTTTTGCTTTTTTGTACTTTTCTATCCCTGTCTCAAGGGATTTAAGGGCCTTTGTATAAAGCTTGCCTTTCGCGTAGATGTCGGAAAGCCGGATATAGGCATTAATATCATAGACTCCATCTTCAGGCTGGATTTCCAGGATTTTCTTCCATTCTTTTTCCGCCAGCTGCAAGCGCCCATTTTTCATGAGATATTCCCCTGCTCTATAATGCGGCCCCTCCTTGTCATGATTAAGAGCTAGGGCTTTATTGGCTAACATTTCAGCTTCAATAGTCCGGTTGAGTCTAGTAAGGGCCTCTGCCCGTAGATAGAGAATCATCGCATTATTCGGATCGGATTTGGAAAGTTGAAACGCGCGTTCCCCGGCCTTTTCAAACTTCCCTTCAGTTATAAGCTCATCCAGAATAGCAATCTGGGTGTCAACTAATGTCCCCTTGATATTCCCCGGGAGATTGGGGTTTTTTATGAGCTTTTTGATAATATTAAAATCACTGCTCCCCTTCGCTGCCATTGCAAACAGCTCAAGTTGGTATTTATTCGACAACTCCACTTCCCCGTAGAGTTCGATGACCTTTTTCCATAACGCGTCTTTGTCCTTGTATCGCAGAAGGGCTTTGTGCGCGATTGATGAATCCGAATCATTTTTATCCACAAGATTAATGAGAAACGCCATAGCCTCTTTCTCTGAGATCCCGAGTACACGATCAATCAACTTTTTCTTATCATCCGCTTTCAGTTTACTGAAACCACGAACTTGTTTGCATAGATCTTCCGGCCACGATGAACTGATCCCCAGCTTGATATCAGCCAATATCTCTTTTACACGCACCCGAGTCTCAGGATCCCGGTGCGAAAGGGATTTTACGAGTGCTTTCCTGGCAGGTTGCCCAATCCCCTTCAGTTTCTTTGTCGCTTTGTTTCGCGTTTCGAAATTACCAGCACTTAGCTGTTTGATCAATTCTTCAATCTCAGCATCATCAACAGCAAAAACTGAACTCCCTGCAAAAAGAAACCCCACCATCAGTAGTGCTGTCATCTTTTTCATATGCGCCTGGATACTACTCCTGAGTTTATTGATCCGCAAAATAATAAAACATCAACCGTGAAGAAACTTTTAAATAAAGGAACATATCAAATAAATGGACAGGCCTTTTTATAGCACAGATCGGAGAGAAGCAGAAAGAGGGTGATCGCCTTAAACAATGATTAAGAAATTATTATCAATTATGAGAATAGAAGGAAATTCGGTAGTTTTCATCCATGCTAATCACTCTATTCATTCTCTCCGTGATCATGATCCCTGTTTCCCTGATCATGATCATGATTGTAAGTTCCGTCCCACAAACGGTCGGATGGTCTATTGCACTCCACGTGAGCCTCCTCATTCCCGCCGGCATGATCTGGGGAATTCTAACATGGGGCACCGCAGAGGTTCTCTTCAGTAGAATGGCTCTCACGATCCTACCCTTCACCGGATACTGCGCAGCTTTTATCACCTATCGATCCCGACAAAAAAAGAAGGCCCCCGAGAGCATCAAGCCTGGGTATATAGACTTCAACTCGTGAGTGCATAACGGGGCAGGAATGCCACTAAGGCTGTCCCCTCATCCGCCGTGCCAAACTGAGTTTGAAATTCTTGCACTATTCAATGGCCCCTTTTCTCAGGAAACAACGCATTATCTAATTACCCCCCCTATCTATAATGACACAAAGCTATTCAGCCTCCAACAGCACTCCGGCAACAGAAGATGTGAAGGGAATCCCAGCCTGCCCCGCCTGCAACGGCGATGGATGCCGTGCTTGCGCCGGAACAGGTCTCACAGCAGCTGATTTCCTTGCCGCTAACTCTCGACACTACAAACTTGCAACCTCATACACTCGGCAATTACAATCCGTGATTCCCCAGAAAATAACCATCGAAGATTCTCCATAAAGGGACAGACCCTGTATAGAAAAACAGATTGACTACATACTGCTGACTGATTTACTGACCTTGCCATGCGCCAGCCTCGTTTCATTTCCCCCTGGGCGGAGTCGGATTCGTCCATCTATCACTGTATTTCACGGGTGGTGGACCGGCAGTTTGTGTTTGGGCGTGAGGAAAAGGATGTGTTTGTGCGGATGATGCGGGAATACGAAGCGTTTTGCGGGGTCCGGGTGCTTTCCTACTGTGTGATGAGTAATCATTTCCACGTGCTTGCGGAGGTGCCACCCAAGGTTAAAGGGGAGGCACTTGAGATGGGTGATGATGCCTTTCTTCCACGGATGAAGGCCATGTATTCGACGGTTTATTATCGGGACTTGGAACAGATGTTGGAGCGCTTGCGCAGTCAGGGAGCGGATCAGGCCGCGGAGGATCTCAAGGCTAGGTACACCTGTCGGATGCACGACCTTTCCGAGTTCATGAAGGGGCTCAAGCAACGTTTTACGCAATGGTACAATGGCACTCACGGCCGACGCGGCACCTTGTGGGAAGGTCGTTTTAAGAGTGTTCTCGTTGAAAATGGATACGCGGCACGTGTGATGGCCGCCTACATTGACCTGAATCCGATCAGGGCCGGCATGGTGTCGAAACCCGAGGACTACAAGTGGTGTTCATACGGCGAGGCCATGCAACCTGGAAAGAATACCAAGGCACGCGAAGGACTTTGCCGGGTGTTGGCATCCGCCGACGGGTTTGACCAGCAGAGGGATATCTCCCTGGCAGGAAAATGGAGCGGCGCAAGCGGCGTGGCAGCGCGCTATCGTATGATGCTGTTTGCCGACGGGGAAGAGGCGTTTGTCGAAGATATCCACTCTGGCGGCACTCCCGAATCACGTGCGATCAAACAGGTGAGGAAAGGATTCAAACGTCAAGACGTTGAAAAGGTGTTCGCCAAGGGTGGCAAACTCAGCTTTGGCGAGACGATGCGTTGCAAGGTGCGTTATTTCAGTGACGGGATGGCGGTTGGCAGCCGGAATTTTGTTGACCGGGTTTTCGAGAAATCACGCGCCCGTTTCGGGAAGAAGCGCACGAGTGGCGCGCGCCCGATGCGGAGTGTCGGATGGAAACAACCTGAGCAACGGATCTACTCGATGCGGCAGTTAAAAAATCATCCTATCGAGTAA
>JARFRT010000132.1 GCA_029287105.1 Akkermansiaceae bacterium
GATTGGAAACGGTGACCGTGCCTCCGTCGAACTCATTCGGGAGCAGTTTCTTGTCGCGCGCACGCACGGCGAGGTCTTTCACTTCCTGGGAAATCCGCAGCATCGACTTGTTCGCCGCGTCTTTGATCACCGGGGTGACCAGACCGTCGTCCACGGCCACGGCCACGGACACTCCGATCTTCGCATACTGGACAATGCTGTCACCATTGAATGAGGCATTGACCTGCGGCACCGCTTGGGCGGCATTGATCACCGCCTTGAGGATAAAGTCATTGATGCTGTACTTGTTCCCGTGGGTCTGCTCGGCCTGGGCATTGACCTGCTTGCGCAGCGTCATCAGCGGGGCCGTATCCACTTCCACGTGGAGATAGAAATGGGGAATGGTCGTCTTCGATATCAGCAAGCGTTCCGCAATGATACGGCGCATCGAACTGAGTTCGATCGTCTGGTCCTCGCCGCCGACAACGGGGTTGATCGCCACAGGTGCAGGTGCGGGCGCGGGCGCGGGAGTTGACTGGGCAACCTGGGCCTTAACCGATGCGGCGAGGGCGTTGGCGGCACTGGCCAAAGGCGATGCTGCGGGTGCAGGTGCAGGTGCAGGTGCAGGTGCAGGTGCAGGTGCAGGTGCAGGTGCGGGAGTCGGCGTGGCGGGCTGGCCTTCGACATCGGATTGCACAATACGTCCGCCCGGGCCACTGCCTTGGATGGTGGCGAGATCAATCCCCTTTGCTGCGGCGATCTTACGTGCCAGCGGTGACACCTTGATGCGTTCACCGGTGTTGGTTGGATTCGGGGCCGCGGCAACTGGCGCGGCTGGCGCTGCGGTTTCCCCGGGGGTGGTCACGGGAGCAGGAGCAGGAGCAGGGCTGTCCGGGGCCGGTGCGGCAGCGGCAGCAGACGCGGGATCAGCGGGCGTTTCACCCTCATCGATAAGAATTCCGAGGGTGGCACCCACGGGGGCTTTTTCCCCTTCGTGGATGAGAATTTCCGAGAGGATTCCCTCGTCGAATGCCTCCATCTCCATGGTCGCCTTATCGGTTTCCACCTCGGCGACAACATCACCAATCTCGATGACATCTCCCAATTGCTTATTCCACTTCACGAGAGTGCCTTCCGTCATGGTGTCGGAGAGCTTGGGCATTTCAATATTAGTTGGCATAGGAAGATATGGGTATCTGCGCGGAATTCATCGTTGAAACAATGCTTTTGGGCAAGCTGATTATGCCAAAATCCGCGCCAGCGGCGTTTCAGGTCGGCTGTTTTTAAGAATCAGTTCGCCATAATCCGGTCACGGCAGGTCCGTTCTGATGAAAAAAAGGCCATGACTGGTTAGCCATGGCCTCAGGTAAAATGGATGAAGGCTCCCTTACTGGGTGGCGGGCGCCAGTGTTTTCATCGTGGGGATCAGTCCGATCATCGGCTCACCGGTTCCGCCTTGGGCGGTTGCGCGGGCCAGCACCTTGGGGCTGACGATGCCGCAGCACTGGGGTCTGGGACAGAAGCTGGAACCACACTTGTTACAGCAGGTGGAAACACGCTCGGTGGTAGTCACAGGGATACGATCGGTAACGACATGGGAGGTCTTACCCGAGTAAACGGTACGCTGGCTTTCCTGATAGGTGGTCACCTCTTTCTCGGCAGAAAGGGAACCACCGCAGGGCAGCAGACCGCAGCAGGATGAGAAGGCAAGTGAAAGAACGGCAAGCGCGAGGAGTTGGAACGTAGTTTTCATAATCTACTTTAATACTAGGCAATGCGCACGGCGGTGCAATGGAAAAATAGGCCAAATCGCTTTTTCCTACCATGACCATTCATGATGCCACCCACCCGGTCGGGGGACCACGCCTAGGCAATCGTCAGAACCTGCTCGATGATACGGCGCGGGTTGGGAAGTTGCTCGTCCTCGATATGAGGCGAGTAAATCGCGGGGGCATCGAGCGCGCAAACGCGCTTGACCGGCGCATCGAGGTGATCAAATGCATGCTCCTGAATAAGTGTGGTGATCTGGGAGGAGACACCGCAGAACGGCTTGCTCTCGTCCACGATGACAGCCCGGTTGGTCTTCATCACGGTATCGATGATCGCCTGCTGGTCGAGCGGACGGATCGAGCGGAGATCGAGGACTTCGCAGTTGATTCCGTGTTCGGCCTGGAGGGTTTCCGCGGCTTCGAGCGCACGCAGCACACTGCGTCCGTGCGCGATGAGAGAAAGGTCGGATCCGACCCGTTTGATATCGGCTTTGCCGAGGGGCACAAGATGATCGCCTTCGGCCGGATCCGGCACGGGTCCCTTGGTTCCGTAGAGCAGCGTGTTCTCCATGACGTAGACGGGATCATTGTCGCGGATGGCCGTTTTCAGCAGACCCTTGACGTCGGCAGGGGTGGCCGGGGAACAGACTTTGAGTCCGGGGAAGGCCGCGAACAAGCCTTCGGGGCAGTGCGAATGGGTGGCGCCGACGGAGGTTCCGCCGTTGGCCGGCCCTCGCATCACGATCGGGCAGTTACAAAGGCCGCCGGACATGTAGCGGACGTTGGCGGCATTGTTGACAAGCTGGTCAAAGGCGACCGAATGGAACGACCAGAACATCAACTCCATGACCGGGCGTATCCCCAACATGGATGCACCGATACCCATGCCGATAAAGCCGGCTTCCGAGATCGGGGTATCGACGACGCGCTTGCATCCCCATTTTTCCCACAATCCTTCGGTCACCTTGTAGGCTCCGTTGTACTGGGCGATTTCCTCGCCCATGAGGACGACGTTTTCATCGCGCCCAAGTTCTTCGTCAAGAGCTTCGCGGATAGCGTGGCGGTAGAGGAGTTCTCTCATTGTCAATATTCAGTTTAAAGGATTTAGTGGAAAGGATTCAGTGTGCCGACGGCAATTAGTCGTTGAAAAAGTGGCGTCCGGTGTTTCCGGCTTCGGTGTTGTTGTCGGTCTCCCAGTAGACGTCGTCGAAGATCGACTCAACCGACGGTGCAGGTGACTGCTCGGCGAACACGGCGGAGGCATCGGCCTCGCGCTTGGCCTCGCGGTCAATGGCATCGGCCTCGACGTCGGTGAAAACCGCCTCCTCGATCAGTCGACGGCGCCAGAGGCGGGTCGGGTCGTGGTAGGTCTTGTACTTTTCAATCTCCTCGGGGGTGCGGTATTTCTTGGCATTGGCATCGGCGACGGAGTGTCCGTAGTAGCGGTAGGTGGCAATCTCAAGAACCGTGGGTTTGCTTTCCTTGCGGGCGCGTTCCATGGCAATGTGCGTCTTCGCCCGGACCTCGTACAGATCCTCGCCATTGACCAGGTCCCAATCCATGTCGTAGGCCTCGGCGCGTTGGCCGAGGCAATCCTTGTAAGAACTGGACCGGTGCTGGCTGGTGCCCATTGAGTAACCGTTGTTTTCGATGATATAAACCACCGGCAGCTCGAACAAGGCGGCGAGGTTCAGCGACTCGTGGAAGGCGCCCTGATTGACGGCACCATCGCCGAGATAGCAGAGACAGCAGCCCTCGAGTTCCTTGTATTTCAGGCCGTAGGCAAGACCTAGGCCGAGAGGTGTCTGGCCGGCGACGATCCCGTGACCGCCCCAGAAGTTTTTGTCGGGCGCAAATAGGTGCATCGATCCTCCCTTGCCCTTGGCCGCTCCCGTCACCTTGCCAAACAGCTCGGCCATACAGGGATTCATCTCCATCCCAACAGCAAGCGCGTGCCCGTGGCAGCGGTAGGCCGTGATGACGTGGTCGTTTTCGCCACAGAGCGAAATCGTGCCCACGGCGACGGATTCCTGCCCGATGTAGAGGTGCAGGAACCCTCCCATCATCCCCTTGTTGTAATATTTCAGCGCCGTCTGCTCAAAGCGACGAATACGTACCATCTCACGAAACAACTGAATCTTGTCGTCGTTGGTAAGGCTCTGATTGATCTTGGATTGGGAGAAATCGAGCAGGGAAGCGGGTGAATCCATCATAAATGTGTCGGAATTGATCTAGTGGGCTTAGTGGCTGGCATGATTAGGTTCAAGTGTAAACACTGCCATCCGTGGGGGTAAGGTTCTCTTGTCGAGGCGTGCAACGCTAGTCACCCATCACGCGCTTGGCCAGAAAAATGCAAGTCAGTTACGCGAACCGCTACGAGTTCAGCATCCGCAGAGCGGCACGCAACAGGTCCTCGGCGCCGGAATCCGGCTTGACCTTGACCACTGCCCCCACCGCCTTACGCGCCTCCGCCTGTTTGTAGCCCAGCCCGATCAGGGCCGACTCGGCATCCACCGCGGCACTCGGCACCGCAGCACCGGCCGCCGCCTGCCAGGCATCCGCCACCCCCACCTTATCCTTCAACTCCAGAATAATCCGCTCGGCCGTCTTCTTCCCAAGTCCTTTGATCCGGGCAAGCGCCGCCGCGTCGCCATTGACCACACAGCCTTTGAAATGGTCCACCGGCATGCCGCTCAGCACCGACATCCCAATCGCCGGACCAATCCCGCTGACGCGCTCGATCAGGAGCAAAAACAAATCCCGCTCCGCATCCGTGGCGAATCCGTACAAGGTGTGCGCCGTTTCGCGGATGTGCAGATG
>JARFRT010000319.1 GCA_029287105.1 Akkermansiaceae bacterium
AAGAGACAGAAACCGGACACACCTTCGGGCTCAGCCATGACGGCAAAAGTGGCACCGCCTACTACGCCGGCCACGGCTCCGGCACCGTCGGCTGGGCTCCCATCATGGGCAGCGGATACTTCAAAAACGTTACCCAGTGGAGCAAGGGCGAATACTCCAGCGCCACCAACACACAGGACGACCTCTCCATTATCAGCTCCACGACCAACGGCTTCGGCTACCGCAAGGATGACCACAATAACCAAGCCGCCGGTGCCACCGCCATGCCAGCCGATAGCTCGAACCAGGTTGCCCACAGCGGGACCATCGAACGCAAGGGCGATAGCGACGTGTTCTCGCTCGAGTCCGCCGCCGGCACCCTGACCCTCGCGATCAATCCCGCCAGCAGCTCCAGCAACCTCGACATCCGCGCCGACCTCTACGATGCCGCCGGCAACCTCGTCACCACCGCCAACCCCGGCACCCAACTCAACGCCAGTATCAACGTCAGCGTCAGCGCAGGAACCTACTTCCTCCACATCCACGCCACCGGCTATGGAAGCGCCAACACCGGCTTTACCGATTATGCCAGCCTCGGCAGTTATACCATCACCGGCGAAGTCGCGGCCCCCGCCGCACCCAGCCCGTTCACGCTCACCGTGGCCGCCCTGCCGGAAATCCAACGCAACCCCGGAGACGACCCCGATAACGACGGCTATAGCAACCTCCACGAACACGCCCTGGGGACCAATCCGACGGCCGCAGAGACCTTACAGCATTTTACGAGCATCCATCCCAACACCAGCTCAGGTTTCGATTTCCTCATCGACCTGCCCACGGATATCCCAAGCGATGTCCTCTACACCGTACAAGCCACCTGCACCCTGGATGCGGCCGACTGGACCAGCATCGCGTCGCGCGACAGCACAGGCGCCTGGACCGGCGCCGCCAATGTCACCGAGGAAGCAGGCCCTGGTGGAAGACGCCGTTTCCGGGTTTCGGAAAATGCGCCCACGCCGTGGGCCTGCCGCTTTCTCCGGGTCCAGTTTACCCTTTCGCCCTAGCCTCGCGGACACCGCGCATGTGACGGGAAATGTCATTTTGTTAGTAAAAATTAACTACCTCGCACATGCAAAAAATGGCCGCGATCACGGCCTGTCCAGCCGGTCCACGGCGGCTTCCGATGGGGATAACTTGCGTGTAACCTGGGAACAAGCCATTGCTGGATCATGACTTGCATTTGTTAGATAAATTGTCATTAATTATAAAATATCGGGCAACTTCATCTAACGAATTATATGCACAACTCGTTAACAGTTAACGATTTACTTGATGGCGTTCCTAGTGCCGTGTTATTTTAAAAATGCTCGGGAAAAACCTGTCTTCGGGTAATCCGGGTGCCCGCCTCGATGGCGGTCATCATCAGTGGGTTTCTTCCCGTGCGTTGTTAACAACCTAGAAAAACCCAAAAACAATGAAATCCCCATTCATTACAACATTGATGGCATTAGCCCTCTCAATAGCAACATCACAAGCTGTGATCTACAGCGGCTCACTTAGTTCCGACGGCGCCGGTACAGACGGCACTCTATTTGGAACCGAACAGTGGGCCAGCGGCGCTCTTTTCTCCTGGAGCGCATCAGACGAAGAAGCCAACTGTCCCAGCTGGTATTATTCCTACACCCTGACCGTCCTCGGCAAGGACATCAGCCACGTAACGACCGAAGTCTCAGATGAGTTCACGCTCGCGAACCTGCTGAACGGCATCAACGACCCGGGAAGCATCCTCACCGGTGGATCTCTCGATGTCTACGGACCCGGACTTCATGGGAGCAGTGACCCCGACATCCCGGACAGGCTCTATGGCATCAAGGTCGACACCACGGGTGACACAAAATCCATCTCGTGGTCATTCTGCTCAAACAGAGTCCCCGTGTGGGGTGACATGTATGCCAAGGACGGTAAAACCGGAGGCAATGATGTTTACCTCTACAATACCGGATTCACCGCAGGCGACACCGACCCGGATATTTTGATCAATCCCGCTGCCAATGGAAGTGTGGACAACCATATCCTCGTGCCTGACAGCATCGATGACCCCGAAGGCCCGCCGATCCCCGAGCCCAGCACCAGCTTGCTCGGCATCATTGGCCTGATCATGATCCTCCGACGCCGGATGAAGTAACAAACCCAAAAACCAAAAGCCCGCATGCTGTCCGACAGCATGCGGGCTTTTTTTCGATCTGGAAAACATCAGTTCAACCAATCATTCCTCCGTCAAAAATCAATGCTCTGTCGCCTGTAATTTATGATAGACTGGCTTTATGGATAAGGATTTACACGACCGGCTGGACAAGGTGCTACGCAAGCAAGCCGCGCTCCAGGACGACCTGAATCAGCTCGGCCAGGAGTGTCTGAAGATCAGCGGCGAAATCAACCGACTTCCCCATCACGCCACCCCCCCTCCGCTCCCTCCCCCGCTCCCACCGCAGCGTGCCGCCGTTGCAAGTCCCGCACCCGCGACGGTCACACCGGCGCAGGTTCCACAGGGCGAACCGGCCAGGCTGCTCACCCCTGCCGTAGCCGCCCAGGCAGCAGCCGAAGCGCTTCCGGTTGTCCCCGAAGACAAGACTACTTCCGAAATTCCCGTACCGCGGAAACCTGCCGTCAGCACAGGCGAGTGGGAAATCAACTTTGGGCGTGTGTGGCTGGTGAGGATCGGCGTGCTTTTGCTTCTCACCGGCCTGATCTTCCTCAGCACCTACGCATACAAAAACTGGCTGTTCAACACCGGCCCTGCGGTTAGGGTGGCATTTTTCATGGTGATTTCACTCACCCTGACCGGGCTTGGCATGTGGCTCGACTCATGGAAAGAACGCTTCCGCCAGTACGGCCGCGTGGTCGCCTCCGGCGGACTGGCGGCGGGGTATTACACGATCTACGCGTCCCACTTTGTCCCGGCACTCAAGCTGACCGACAGTGCCCTGCTCGCCGGCATTCTGCTGACCCTCTGGGCGGGCCTGATGCTGGCCTATGCCGTTTGGAAAAAATCACGTGTTGTCGCGGTCATGGCGATCGGTCTCGCCTTTTACGGCACCATCGTCAACCCGTCCGGTTGGCTGTCGCTCTTCTCGGCACTGCTGTTATCCAGCGCGGGCATCTGGCTCATGACCAGGTTCCGCTGGGTCGCGATTGGACTTGGCACGGTGATTGCGGCCTATGTGACACATGCATTCTGGTTAGGTTTCTATCCGCAATCGACAAGCGAGGCAGTGCGATTCACCTATCTCGCTTCCTACTGGCTGTTGTTTACCGCTGCCCTCACCGTGCCCAAGGCACGGATGATGCCGGGGCAGGTGCAGCGTGCGTTTTGTGCCATTAACAATGGTGCCGCGTGGTGCCTGGCAGTATTCACCGTTCCCCTCATGACTCCCCATGCACAAATCGGGTGGATCTCGATCGGTGTTGGCACACTCTTAATGCTGCTCGCAGCCATCGCCCGCACGGGGAAAATTGTGGACCGGTCGCTGACCGTCATCTTTGGTTATCAGGGCGTTTTAATTGCCAG
>JARFRT010000372.1 GCA_029287105.1 Akkermansiaceae bacterium
GGGATGAACTGGTCAAAGCGAGCCAGTGGGAGGTGATTGATTTTCACCTCAGCGTCGACCGGGGCGCTGCTGGCAAATCGACTAAGCCAATGGGGGTCTTTGACCCAAGTTGATGGTGTGAAAGGAACTGATCCTTGGGTCGTTAGTCTCTGGTCTTTGCCCTCGGCAAGGTTTCCTGCAAAGATGAGTTTTTGGTCGGTCGAGTAAAAATCAATGGCGGCATTCAGTGGTAAGAGTTGCTCGTCATCCAGACCCTTCATCCCGGTGATTTTAACGCCTCCTTTGATTTTGGGTTTTTGAGGGGTGCCGCTCAATTCAACACTCATTTGTGTATTTCCTGTTAGCGAGCCAGGCAGGTCGATGCCAAACCATTCGCTGAGCTTGCCCAGAGCAGTGGGCTCACTTTTGATCGACAGGTTCCACGGTTCGGTTTGTGCGAAAAAGTCCTGCGTATCGCGCATGTCGACAGGGTATGGTGCCGTGCCACTGAGTGATGCGATGAGTTCTTTTCCATGGGTGAGTTGCGCAGATGTTGCCTCTATGCGTTTGCCGTCCCATTGCATGACTGCCGAGGCATGCCATTCGCCCTCGTGCAAGCTCAGGGATTTCAGATGAATTCGGTGTGGCCAGGCATAACTGAGTTGCGAGCTTAGCTGGATCGCCGGGTATTCCGGCAATTTGAGTGCCAGTTTTCCAATCTCCAGATTTCCCTCATGGGGTTGTTTGGGGTCGGACCAACCGGAGGCTGAACCTGAACCTGACCATGTTAATTGGACGGGGCCCTGCAAAACGACATCAGCGTCCAGAACCCTGGCCAGTGCATTGATCCATTGCGGGTCAGACTCGGAAATGGATAGCCTGGCTTGGTAGGTTTTCTCCACCTGGTTAAAGCTGGCCTGCAAATCAATGGGGGGTGCTTTATGAACTGTTGATTTGGCTGCGGATTTGACCGACACGACAACGGGTCCTTGGTGTTGGTATGCGGCATGAACGGTCAATGGCGGCAGTGGCACGTTGTCGACGGTGATGCCTTGAATATCGCCGTTGCTTGTTAGGCTTGTCAATTGCCCGTCCTCGATTTGGGCGCTGCCTGCAAGCTGGACCGATGTGCTGGTGAGATTGATTCCCGCGGGACGGTCCTTCCACAGCTTGCCGAGTGACCCGAGCTTGGGAGTGTTGATTTTGTAGTCAAATTCGGTGGACGTCCAGGCAGTTGCATCCTCTGGCTCCGACCATGATCCGTCGACGTTGATGTTCACCGGATTAGAGTCGAGCTGGCCATCAAGTTGAAGTGAGTATTTCTGGTTCTGCTGCTTGAGTTTGAGCGTTAGATTTGACATTTGACAAGCTTCATAGGTGGCGGAATGAAGTTGCAATGACCCGTCGATGTCCCAATCGGTCGGGTTCCTTTGCCAATCGTTGATCCGGGTATTCATTCCAGACAGAATGAATGACCCCGGCATGTCGAGTTTGAAGCGTCGGGCCAATTCCTTGGAGTCAATGCTGCCAGTCGACAGCTTGATCTCAATGGCATCATGGATGTTGAGGTCCAGCTTCGCTTGCAGGAAAGCGAGTCGTGCTTGCGCCCGGAGGTCGTTTTTCCAGTCGATCACCACATGGTTGAATACGATGTCAGGGAGGAGCTCGATACGGTCGAGTGCGAGATGTTCATTTTCCCAGACAAGCAGAATGTCCTGTGCCGGTGTTGATCGACCAGTGCCGTCACTGACCTGAACCCGCCGCAATGCAAAATCGGAAGAGCCCGTGCTGTGAGTGAGCGCATCGATTGTAATGTGGGCTTGCTGCTCGCCTTGATGCAGCAATGTGATATCTAACTGATTGATGTCGATGGCGGGTTGGCTGGCCCACGTCTGGATTTGCTGAAGAGTTTCAGTGAGCCGTTGCTTGCTATCTACCCCGGTGTCGGGACTTTCAGGAAACCGGGCGGTATCGATGACCGCTGTTCCTTGATCAATGGATATTTTGCGGAGCTTCGAGTCAAAAAGTTCCAGGATACGATAGTCGACGGATAAGCGCTTGATCTCCAATGATTGAATCCCCTGGCTACCGGAATAGGAAATATTGCTCAGTCTGAATCCGGATAGGAGCCTGCCTGCAATTTCAGCGTGTCCATGCATGCCTTGAGCCTGCAGTTGCTTGTCGAGCGTGCTGAGAACAAGCCAGCGGGCGATAGGGCCATTGATCGCCAGGGCGAGAAGGGTGGGGGTGATCAGCCACACCAGCAAGCGACGCCATTTCTTGCGCGGTTGGGGGGAGCGCTGCGTTTTTTCTTCGGTGGCCATGGATAGGGTATGGGTCGATCCCTTTATAAAGCAGGGATTGCAACGATGCAACCCGTGATGCCAACTTGCTGCAGCAATGGACGAAGGATCTTACACCTACGCAATCTCGGAGGGATTCCGGGCAAAAGAACAGATAGCCACGATCCTCGCGCTGAACCGCTTTCGGGTGGCCCCTCTCGCCGCTTGTCGGGTAAATGCGTGGGCACAGGCACGGAAGGGGGTGCCTTCCCATTGCTAGGGGGCATGCGCCTTGATCTGTGCCGCCATCCAGCGGCTGAATTTTTCACCGCCGCTCTCGCCGAGATGGTAGCCATCCGAGAAGTCATCCTCGGTCATTCCGTCGATGCTGCGGGCGTCGAGGACTTGCATCCCGTGTTTTTGCGCGACGAGGGTCGCAGCGGGGTTATAGTCCCAGAGCTCGGGCTGGGGCATGGGGATGAGCCAGACTTGCACGCCGTGTGCCTTGCATCGCTCGATGAAGCGTTCCATGCGTCGGTAGGTTTCCTCCGGGGCGGTCGGGGTGGGTGACTTGCCTTGCTCTGCCTGGCGTTCGGCGGCCGCGGTGACCAGTCGGTTATTCTCATTCACGCCGGCCCGGTAGTCGGGGATAACGGAGTAGAGTATTCCCAGTTGGTGTTCCGGCTGGTCGCCTTCCAGGGCGCTGATGTTGCAGAGCAACGATTGGGTGGTGCGGTGAAAATCCTTGAGCTCGTTTTTCCAGAGGTCGGGCAGGTCCCGGGTGGATACAAAATGGCGGGATAGCCGGCGGAGTTTGATCGGTTCCTGGTCGTGGATGTGGTGGGCGACAAATCCGACGACAATGATGTCCGGGTGGCTGTCCTCGGACGCGAAATAGCGTCGGTAAAGATAAACCCAGTCGAGCATCGCGGTGCCGACGGGCGTGATCTTGGTCGACTCGATTTGCGGGCCGCCGATGGCTTGGAGCTCCTCCCGGACAATGTCCTCCTTGAGCCCGTGCAGCATCAGTGAGTTGCCGAAGAAGACAACACGGGGTTTGCCTGACGCCTTGGCACGCTCTTCAAGGTCGTGGATGGTTTGGTCGAAAGCGTGGATGTTGACACGGTCGTAATCCAGGCTGGGTGCGATGATCCGGGCGATGATCTCCAACACGATGATAAACCCGACGACCACCGCCACCACACGCAGCTCCTGCCGGAACGACGGCGCATGGCTGTCGTTCGGTAGGGCGTCATAGTCGTGATGTTTTTTTGCCATGGTGTTTTGGAGTATTGGAGTCTTGAAGTCTTGAAGTCTTGAAGTCTTGAAGTCGGGAGGTCGGGAGGTCGGGAGGTCGGTTGTTGTTAGAACTGGAAGTAGATGAACTGGCCGAAGACCGGGGGAGGGAAGACGATGAGCATGAAGACAATGTAACAGTAGGCTGCGGCACGCCAGCCCC
>JARFRT010000375.1 GCA_029287105.1 Akkermansiaceae bacterium
AAACCGACCCAATCCCATGATGCCAGCCGGGTGCAACCGACAGAACGAACTGTATCGAAAGAGAAATGTGAAAGATGAAAAGAGTCCTGGTCCTCATTCTGCTTACGGCATGCTGTATGACAGCAAAGGCCGACCCTACGAAGCCCAATATCGTATTTATTCTGTCTGATGATCAGGCATGGACGGACTATGGCTTCATGGGGCATACGGATATCAGAACGCCCCACCTCGACCAGCTGGCTGCGCGCAGTCTCGTCTTCGAACGCGGCTACGTTTCCGCCCCCCTTTGCCGACCGTCACTCGCTTCGATGGTGACCGGGCTCTATCCGTTTCAACACGGGGTCACGGGCAATGATGTCGATGGATACAAAAACCGCGCCGAACTCGACATCCCTGTGCGTGAGGCGTTCCACAAGCACCCCAGCTTTATCAAGATGTTGACGGCGAACGGTTACTTCGCCCACCAATCCGGGAAATGGTGGGAGGGATCGTGGCAGGATGGTGGCTTCACTCATGGCATGACCCATGGCGATCCCAAACGCGGCGGTCGCCACGGCGACGTGGGCCTGACGATTGGCCGCAAAGGCATGAAGCCAGTAACGGATTTCATCGATGAGGCGACCAAGGCGCACAAGCCGTTTCTCCTCTGGTATGCACCGTTTCTCCCGCACACCCCACACAACCCGCCCCAACGGCTACTTGAAAAGTACCGCAAGCCGGGACGCGCTGCGGATGTCGCAAAGTACTTCGCCATGTGTGAATGGTTCGATGAAACCTGCGGTGAACTGCTCGATTACCTGGACCAGAAAGGGGTCAGGAAAAACACGATGGTCATCTATATCTGTGACAACGGGTGGGCTGCGCCCAGCACCAATAAAGACGACCCCCATCAGAAACTCTGGGGGCGCTATGCCCAGCGGTCCAAGAGCTCGCCCTACGAAAATGGCGTGCGAACTCCGATCATGATTTCATGGCCCGGCCACAGCCCGACGGCCCGGATCCCGGATCTGGCTCATGCCATTGACCTTTTCCCGACCATCGCCGCTGCGGCAGGTATAAAGGTACCTGCCGGCCTGCCTGGCATCAACCTGCTCGACGCCAAGACACGCCAGGCCCGCAAACGCATTTTTGGGGTCTGTAACTCAACACACAACATGACCGTGGGGGACCCCGACGACACCCTGCAGTACCTCTGGTGCGTCGAGGGCGACTGGAAACTTCTCGTGCGCTACCACGGCAAGGACACCACCAAGTTCATCAACCTGCACGTCTGGGACAAGGCGCCTGTTAGGCTATACAACCTTAAAAACGACCCGCACGAAAAAAACGAGCTGTCGTCGGCCCACCCGGAGGTTGTTGAGCGTCTGAAAAATAAGATCGAGGCATGGCATCCCGTGAACCGGGACGGATCCCGCTAAGTCACGGTTGACACAACAACTTGCCCGCAATGAATCCATGAAACCACTCACCCTATGGGCACTGCTCTGCTGCGCGATCTCAATTCAGGCCGCGGACAAGCCGAATATCCTGTTCATCCTCGCCGATGACCTCGGCTACGGTGATGTCGCTTGTTACAATCCCGACTCGAGAATCCCCACACCGAATCTCGACAAACTGGCATCGGAAGGGATGAAGTTCACCGACGCCCACAGCCCGTCGACGGTCTGCACGCCGACGCGTTACAGCATCCTTACCGGGAGAATGGCATTCCGCACCGGGATGCGCAGTGTTTTCACCGGCGTCGGCGGCCCCTGCCTGATCGACAAGGAGCGCCTGACCTTGCCGCAGATGCTCCGCGACCAGGGGTATGCCACCGCCTGTTTCGGCAAGTGGCACATCGGCATGTCGTTCTTCGATCAAGACGGCAAGCGGATCAAGGACGGTGGCTTGAAGGGGGTGCAACGCATCGATTACTCACGCACGATCCCCGACGGGCCGGTCGACCGCGGGTTTGATCAGTTTTTTGGCACCGTCTGCTGTCCGACCACCGACTGGATCTACGCCTATGTCGATGGCAACCGCATCCCGGTCCCGCCCACCAAGATCTTGGACAGGAGTAAGCTGCCGCAACACCCGTATGCCAACGACTGCCGTATCGGAATGGTCGCGGAGAATTTCAACCACGAAGAGGTCGATCTGGTTTTTCTCGATAAGAGTAAGAAATTTCTCGAGCGTCATGTCAAAAATCATCCGGACAAACCGTTTTTTCTCTATCACTCGATGCAGGCAGTCCACCTGCCGTCGCTTGCCGCCGACGCGTTCAAGGGGAAAACCAAGGCGGGGCCGCATGGCGACTTTATTTTCGAGATGGACTATATTGTCGGCGATCTTCTGAAGACGCTCGAACGGCTCGGCGTGGCCGAGAACACGCTGGTGATTTTTGCCAGCGACAACGGACCGGAGGTACCCACGGTTCTGAACATGCGTAAAACCCATCAGCATGACGGTGCCAGACCCTGGCGAGGTGTGAAGCGTGACCAGTGGGAAGGGGGGCACCGCACCCCGTTCATCGTACGCTGGCCCGGGAAGGTGAAGATGGGCACCACGAGCCACCAGCTAACCAGCCTCACCGATGTCATGGCCACCTGTGCCGGAATTACCGGTGCCAAACTGCCGGACGATGCGGCCGAGGATAGCTACAACATGCTGCCGGTCCTGTTGGGGGAACAGGTTGACAAGCCCGTCAGGCGCTTTGTTTTGCAGCAGACGATGTCATTGGCGATGTCGATCCGTGACGGCCAGTGGAAGTACCTGGATCACAAGGGGTCCGGCGGACATAATTACAACCGGACCGGTCCATGGGGGATGAAGCCCTATGCCTTGGCTGACACCGATCCCGACGCTCCCGGTCAACTCTACAACCTTGAGGTCGACCCCGGCGAAACGACCAACCTGTTTAGCCAGCATCCCGAAACGGTGAAGCGGATGAAGGCACAGTTGGAGGCTTTTAAAACCAGCGGACGAAGCGCGCCACGACGCCGATGACCACGGCATCTGCCAGGGCACCCGGGTTTCATGGAAAGTGGTTTCATGGGAAAGGTTTCCTGAAAAAAAGAGTGGCAAGTCATCGTTTTAAGACTTGAATCAATTCACTGAAGACATGATGCACTCCCCGATTATAAAACCAGTGATGATGGCGACGATCACGATGATGGTAGCCGTCGCACAGAGCCAGGCGGAATCTCCCACAAAGGACTCCGAAAATGAGACTGCCGTTATCCTGACAGACAAGGAATCCAAGGATTCCCTTTCCATGCGCATGAAGGGCAAAACGGTCTGGACGTTCCACCACCGACCCGATGAGGGGAAACCCTACTTCCACCCGCTGGCGACAACCACCGGGCAGGTGTTCACCTCGCTCCGCCCGAAGGACCACCCGTGGCACCGCGCACTCTGGTTTTCGTGGAAGTTCATCAATGGAGTCAACTACTGGGAGGAAAACCCGGCGACCGGCAAATCAAAAGGGCAGACGCTGCTGCTGTCGACTTCACACAAGATTTCCCCGGAAAAAGAAGTGCGCATCGAGATGACGCTGGCCTACGCCCCGGCCGGAAAATCCACCCAGGTCATGAAGGAAGTGCGCACGGTTGTTATATCTCCACCCGATCAATCCGGGGCCTACACCATCGACTGGGCAGCCGAATTCAGGGCACTCGAAAATGATGTCGTACTCGACCGCACCCCGTTACCCGGCCAACCCAATGGCAAGGGATACGGAGGCTATGCCGGCTACTCCGTGCGGATGAACAAGGACGTTGCTGGCGGCACATTTCTATCCAGCGAGGGAATCACGGGAAAGGCCACCCACCGCCAAGCGGCCCGCTGGATGATTTACTCCACCACTGCCGGTGGCAGCCTCCTCCTGATGGACCACCCGGCCAATCTCCGCTATCCGGCGAAATGGTATGTCGCGGAAGGGATGCCGTATTTCAGCCCCTCCGTCATCCACGACGGCCCGCATACCATCAAAGCAGGAAAATCACTGCGCCTGCAATACCGGCTCGTGGTCCATCCCTCCGCCATGGACGCCCCGACCGCCGAAAAACATTGGAAGCAATGGAGCGGAATAGCGAGCACCGGGGGCGGCCACTAGCTGCTGGACCAGCGCGAATACCAGAATACCGAATCCCATGAAAAAAATCATTCTCTCCACCCTGCCATTGCTCATCTGCCTTCCCGTCTCTGCCCAACACGATCCGGGGCGGAATGCCACGCGCCTGCTTGCCAAGGGGGAAACCGAGGCCGCGACCCAACTGGTTTCAAAAGCTCCCAGGAAAATGAACAGCCCGATCAGCGAGGCCGAACGGCTGTTTGTGCTGACCATGGCCGCTTGTATTGAGGGCGATGCCGACGCGGCATTGAAACATGCCCAACAGGCGGTGGCGAATGGCCTGCCCGTCGAACGACTCCAAGCAGGCCCCCGTGACGTCCTGGCGCCACTCTACGCCAACAACGCATTTAAAACCTGGCTGGAAACACGCAAAAAAACACTGATCCACGGCCCGCTTCTCGGCTCGGTGACTGATTCCTCCGCAAGCTTCTGGATCCGCACGGCAGGGGAGTCGGACGTCCGTGTCGTCGTCCACACGCTCGCCAAAGACGTCTCGGTCGGAAAGCCGATATCCGCCAAAACACGCACATCCGCCGCCCGGGATTATACCGCAACCGTCAACGTATCAGGGCTGAAACCGACGACCCGATACCGCTATGAAGTCACCGTCGATGAACAAAAAACCGGTGAGCCAGCCGATTTCCAAACATCGCCCGAGCAAGGCGCAGCCAGCCGCTTCAGTATCGCCTTTGGTGGTGGGGCCGGGTTTACCCCGCAATACGAACGGATGTGGACGACCATTGACCGCCGCAACCCACACGCCTTACTCCTGCTCGGTGACAACGTCTACATTGACGACCCCACCCATCCCTTGAGCCAGCGCTATTGTTATTACCGCCGGCAAAGCCAGCCTGAGTGGCAGCGCCTCGTGGCAACCACCAGCGTGTTTACAATTTATGACGACCATGACTTCGGCACCAACGATTGTAAACCGGGACCCGAAATCGAAATGCCGGCATGGAAACGTCCTGTCTGGGAGGTTTTTCGCCAAAACTGGAACAACCCCGCATACGGCGGCGGCTCGAAACAACCAGGGTGCTGGTACGATTTCCACATCGGAGACGTCCATTTCATCATGCTCGACGGTCGTTACTACCGCGACCTGCCAGGCGGGTCCATGCTCGGCCCCGTGCAGAAAAAGTGGTTGCTCGAGACACTGCAGTCATCCAAGGGGAAATTCAAGGTGCTGGCCTCGCCCGTGCCATGGTCACCGGGGGTGAAACCGGGCAGCAAGGATACCTGGGATGGCTTCCCCGATGAGAGGGAGGAAATTTTCTCCTTCATCGAAAAGCAAAAGATCGATGGCGTTATCCTCATGGCCGCGGACCGGCACCGGTCCGACCTGCGCAAAATCAAACGACCGAACGGCTACGACCTCTACGAGGTAATGAGTTCACGGCTAACCAACGTCCATACCCACGGACTGATGGAAAATGCCAAGGGGTCCGAGCTGATCATGGGATACAACAAGAAATGCTCGTTCGGCCTGATGGACTTCGACACCACCCAGGAAAACCCACAGGTAACCTATCGGATTATCAATATCGACAATCAGGAAATCGACTCGCGCACCCTGAAACTCAACCAACTGACGACGCGCAACCACACGAAGAAGGAGTAGACGGAAGTTTTAAGCTTTATGTTTCAAAAACCAAGTAAGACAGGCACCGTCTGGAAATACTTCCGTGTATTCCGTGGTCAAAAATCTCAAGTAGCAACCCAAGTCTTCTTTCGCGCATTTCGTCTTTTTTCGCGGTCAAAAAATGAATTAGCAACCCAAGCAAAATTCGCAAAATTCGTGGTCAAAAATCTGAAGTATCACCCCAAACCCAATTCCATCTCATGAAATCCCAGCCCCCGTCCCTTGTCCTTCGCAGTCTGCTCGCTCTCGCCGCCTGCTGTCAACTTGCGACCGCCGCCAGCAGTAAGCCTAACATCATCTGGATCTTTTCAGACGACCATTCGTTCCAAACAATCGGCGCCTACGGGGGTAGGTTCAAAAAACTCAACCCAACCCCCAACATCGACCGCCTTGCCAACGAGGGGATGCGCTTTGACCGCTGCTACGTGACCAACTCCATTTGCGCTCCGAGCCGGGCTGTCCTGCTCACGGGAAAACACAGCCATCTCAATGGCAAACGTACCAACCACGATTCATTTGATCAAAACCAGATGAACTTTGCCAAGATCCTGCAAAAAAATGGCTATGAAACCGCGATGATCGGCAAAATCCACCTCGCGGGCAAGATGCAGGGGTTCGATTACTGGGATGTCCTGCCCGGCCAGGGGAAGTACAATAACCCCGACTTCATTTCCGAAAAGGGTGAGACCAAACACACGGGATACGTCACCGATGTCATCACCGACAAATCCCTCGACTGGCTCAAGGGCCAGCGCAGCAAGGACAAACCCTTCATGCTGATGATGCACCACAAGGCGCCACACCGGAACTGGACACCCGCAAAAAGGCACATGGACAAGTATGAGGACATCACCATCCCGGAGCCGCCAAACCTCTTCGACGATTACCAGGGCCGCGGCAGCCCGGCCCACACCCAGGACATGACGATCGAGAAAACCATGCAACTGCGCAGCGACCTGAAAGTTTGGAAAAATGGCACCCAAAACGCGCAGTATGCAAAACGCAACGCCTATTATCAAAAACACAAACCGACCGGTAAGGAGCTCGTCCGATGGAAGTACCAACTCTACCTGAAAGACTACCTGCGCTGCATCTGGGCGGTCGATGAAAGTGTCGGCAGGCTGCTCGATTACCTCAAAGAGTCCGGGCTCGAGAAAAACACCATCGTGATGTACTGCTCCGACCAGGGGTTCTACATGGGTGAGCACGGGTGGTTTGATAAACGGTTTATGTATGAGGAATCGTTTCGAACACCTCTGCTGGTCCGCTGGCCCGACAAAATCAAACCAGGATCGGTCAACTCCGACATGGTTCAGAATATTGACTTTGCCGAGACTTTTCTCGCCATGGCCGGCATCGAGGCCCCCGAGGAAATGCAGGGTGAGAATATCATCCCACTAATGAAGGGGGAAACCCCTGCCGACTGGCGCAAGTCCATCTACTACCACTATTATGAATACCCTGGGTTCTGGCACAGCGTCAAACGCCACGAGGGTGTCTCGGAAAAACGATTCAAACTCATCCGCTTCTATGGCAAGGACGTGCCCAATGGAGAGGAATGGGAATTCTACGACCTCCAGAATGACCCTGCGGAAATGAAAAGCGAATACAGCAACCCGGAATACGCAGGGGAAATCAAACGCCTCAAAAAAGAGCTGCAGCGGCTGCGCGAGTATTATCAGGTTCCCGCAGAATCCTGACCCGTTTGATTCGACCATCATCAACACCCGATCCGTGATGAAAAAACCCAACTCCATCGCATTCTGCATCATATTACTCGCTATAACGATTGTTGCCGTCTGCTATTTTTCCGGGTGGACAGACTCATCCCAGGAAAAAACGAGCACCACAGACGTTCCTCATGCCAGAGGCAAGTCGGCAACCCACGAAAATATCAACTCATCTCAACCGCGGAGCAGCAGACGAGCCAAAACCGAAAACCATAGAGCTGAGCGCCTAAGGCGTGAACTGAAAAATGCTAACGATCAACTGAATAAGGAAATGCTCAGCTCCACAGTGAATGTGGAGATCGCCGCAGGAGAAACGCTGGTCACGGGCGGCTATAAAAGGGCCGACGGATACCACGAGCTTACCTTCATGACTCCCACCACGGTTACTTTGGAGGATGGCAGCGAAGCCGTCAGACTGACCCCCCGAATCCTGTCGGTTGATCCCGAGTTCGTAAAAGCAAATGGTTTGGACACGCTCGCGACCAACGCCCGCAACACCCTTCAACACGCGGAAGCTTGGAATCAGAAAGAACTCATGGCCATCCTGCATGCAGCCGGTCAGCATGATGGTGTCGGTATGGTTGCGGCCCCAACGATTCTTTCCAATTCTTCCGAGCCGAGCACCATCAGTTTTGAAGAACCCGGGAAAACCCGTTACTCCATCGTGTCCTCCATTGAAAAAACCGCTACCGGCGGTTTCGCAATC
>JARFRT010000522.1 GCA_029287105.1 Akkermansiaceae bacterium
GCCCTCACTTGGTCTTGAATTGACCACGCCCGGCACCCATGGTGCGCCGCTCAATCCATCGAATATGTCTCGCCGGTATCGCCCGATACGTATTCTTCTGCAATACTTCTGCAATACTTCTGCAATAGTATGGCTCGCAGCCACGTATCCCCATCGCTAATCCTTTTGCGCCTCTACCTCTGACCCACTTAACATCATCCGCCATGACCCGCACCATCCTGCTCCTATTCACCAGCGCACTGCTGGCACTGCCCGCCGCCCACGCCCGCAAGCCCAAACAGCCGCTGCCTCATCCGGACTTCACCCAAGGCGACGCGATCCCCAAAGCAGCCCCCCACGACTGGACGCTAGGCGCCACCGGCGCACGCGGCTGGATGTATACCAACAACATGGAAACCACCAAGGCCCGCCAGATTTGCATCACCGAGGTGGCTAAAGGGTCGCCCGCAGACGGCGTGCTGGCCACCGGCGATGTGATCCTCGGTATCGGCAAGGAGCCGTTTACCTCCGACCCGCGCCCGGCCTTCGGCAAAGCGCTGACCGCTGCGGAGTCGGATGCCGGCAAAGGAGCACTCCGACTGCTGCGCTGGCGTGGTGGCGATACCACCACCGTGACCGTGAAGCTTCCGGTGCTCGGCACCTACAGCGCGACGGCACCCTACGATTGCCCGAAATCCACACAGATCCTCACGCAAGGGTGCGAAGCGCTGGCGCGGAGAGTGGCCGCCGCGGAATACAGGCCGAATCCGATTTCGCGTTCGCTCAACGCCTTGGCGCTGCTGGCCAGTGGTGACGAGCGCTACCTACCGGTCCTAAAGAAGGAAGCCGAATGGGCGTCCAACTACGAGGTGGAACGTTTCAGCGTCTGGTACTACGGCTACGTCATCACCTACCTCGCCGAATACGTGATGGCCACCGACGATCAATCGGTGATGCCGGGACTGCAGCGCCTCGCACTGGCGTCGGCCAGAGGCCAAAGCAAGGTCGGCTCATGGGGCCACAAGTTCGCCGACAAAAATGGCCGACTGGTCGGCTACGGGATGATGAACGCGCCGGGTGTGCCGCTCACGATCTCGCTGGTGCTGGCGCAAAAAGCCGGCGTCAATGACCCGGAAGTCGTTGAGGCCATCGAGCGCAGCGCCAAGCTGCTTCGCTTCTACATCGGCAAGGGCGCCGTGCCCTATGGCGACCACAGCCCGTGGATGCAAAGCCATGAGGACAACGGCAAATGCGGCATGGCCGCCGTGCTGTTCAACCTCCTCAAAGAAGAAAAGGGTGCCCGGTTCTTCTCCCAAATGAGCCTGGCATCGCACGGCGCGGAACGCGACACCGGCCACACCGGCAATTTCTGGAACATGACCTGGGCGATGCCCGGAGTGAACCAGTCCGGCCCGCAAGCAACCGGCGCGTGGATGCAGGAGTTCGGCTCCTGGTATTACGACCTCGCCCGCGGACACAACGGACTCTACCGCCACCTCGGCCCACCCCAGCCGAAAAACGACGCCACCGCCTCGTGGGATGCCAGCGGCACCTACCTGCTGGCCTACGCCATGCCACTGAAAAAGCTGGTCATCACCGGCAAAGTGCCTGCCGCCACACCACAACTGAATGCCACCGGGGCACAGGCCATCATCCATGACGGATACGGCTGGAGCCAGGGCGACAAGCACAGCCACTACGACAAGCTGCCCGTTGAAGAGTTGATCAATCGCCTCAGCAGTTGGTCACCGATCGTGCGTGAGCGCGCGGCCGTGGCGCTGGGCCGACGCAAGGCCGCTCCGATCAAACCCCTGATCGCCCTGCTCGAATCCAGCTCACTCGAATCACGGCTCGGTGCCTGCCAGGCGATCACCCGGATCGGCCCCAAGGCAGCCGCGGCCGTGCCCACGCTGCGTGAGACGCTCAAGGCTGACGACCTGTGGCTGCGGGTCAGCGCCGCCAATGCGCTGACCGGGATTGGCGAAGCCGCAAAATCGACCACCCCCGACCTACTGAAGATGGTGGCCCGTGAACCTAGCGCAGAAGACCCGCGCGGGATGGAACAACGCTTCCTATGCTTCGCCCTGTTCAACGGGCGCAGCGGATTTCTCAGCAAGTCACTCGATGGAGTCGACCGCGACCTGCTCTTTGCCGCGGTGCGTGCCGGACTGAAGAATCAAGACGGTCGTGTCCGCCACATCCTGGTGAAGGTGTATGAAAACCTGCCCGTCAAGGAGCTGAAGACACTCCTGCCGGAAATCCACACCGCGGTGGTCGAGCCCGCACCCAGCGGTATCATGTTCGCCAACGACATTCGCATCGAAGGGCTGCGACGACTCAGCGAGTGGCACATCGAAGAGGGGATCGACGCCTGCATCGACTACCTCTCTAACCAGAACCACTGGCAAAGCGAGAAGCGCACCCCGATCCTGTTGGGGTTCCTCCAAAGCTACGGCGCACACGCCAAACGCACCATCCCCGACCTCGAGCGCCTCGCCGCCCATTTCGAAGCCGGCAAACCGCATTACTTCCCGGCCCACCTCAGCAAAAACAAGGCCAAGATGGTGCGCGTCGCGATCGAGCAGATCAAGGCCAGCAACGAACGCCCGAAGCTGATCTCCATCCGCTGATGGACAACAACGGCCTGATCCATCACTGCGGGCAACTGCATGCTGGTAGCACCGCCCCCCTCGACCCTGAAAATCATCAAAACAAGAGAATTCAATAACAGTCGACCATGAGTCACCACTCGTTATAGGTGTTCTACTTACGATAGTTTCCTCAGTTGAAAACAGGTTGGATTCGGCTCCCCTCGCCTCCACCGTCCTACGTCTGAGCTCCGCAGGAGTCCAGACATAGGATGGTGCCGCGCCGTAAGCGGAGCGATGAAGAATCAAGAAGACGGGATTAAAACGTTTTTAAAAACGGGCTGCCCGTGGCATAAGGACATGATATCTAAGGCTTAACCACTAACAATACAACATCGTGAAAAGAATCGTTTTTTTACTCATTTGCTTATGGCTATCACCCACAATGGCGGTGAAAGCACAGAATTATCAGAACACCTGGGAGTCCCTGGACAAGCGGCCGATTCCAGCCTGGTTTGAGAATGCTAAATTTGGCATTTTGGTTTGTTGGGGTCCCTATTCCGTTCCTTCCTGGCGGCGGTTAGAAGCACGGAAATTTGGATCGTATGCCGAGTGGTACTACGCATCGGTCATGGATAATGAGAGCAATGGGGGGAAAGCTTTCCATGAGGCCAATTACGGCAAGGACTTTGAATACCGTCAATTTGCGCCACTGTTTCGGGCCGAGTTGTGGGACCCCGATAGGTGGGCCCGTGTCTTTAAAGATGCCGGGGCCCGCTATGTGGTACTGACCGCCAAATATCACGACGGCTACTCGCTGTGGCCTACAAAGGTGCCGCATAAAAAAGATTGGAACAGCATGAATGTTGGCCCCAAGCGCGATTTGGTGGGCGATTTGACCAAGGCGGTGCGTAATGCCGGTTTGAAAATGGGGCTGTATTACTCGATTCCGGATTGGGAATCCGTGCCACTGAGTAATGGTGAGTACCAGATAAACCAGAAAGCCGTGGACAAATATGGAGTCGACTTGAAAACCTACGTCAACGAGATCTGCAACCCCCAATTGAAAGAATTGGTTTTAAATTACAAACCGTCGGTGATCTTTGCGGATGCCGGCGAATGGACTTATGACGATGAGTTCTGGAAAACCAAAGAGTTGTTAAGTTGGCTCTATAATGATTCTCCGGTCAAGGACGAGATCGTTGTGAATGACCGGTTTTTCAAAGGCATGCCCGGCAAGCATGGTGATTATGCCTCCAGTGAATATGCTGATGTTGAAGTGGGTTCGCGGCCCTGGGAAGAAAGCCGTGGCATGGGTGGGTCTTATGGCTATAACCGTACGGAGAACCTTCACGACTACCAATCATCAGAGCAACTGATCCACGAACTGATCGATGTGGTTAGCCGCGGAGGCAATATGCTGTTGAAT
The DNA here is from genome assembly GCA_029287105.1 of Akkermansiaceae bacterium. Lineage (GTDB taxonomy): Bacteria > Verrucomicrobiota > Verrucomicrobiia > Verrucomicrobiales > Akkermansiaceae > Oceaniferula. The sequence continues at coordinate 3,997 of JARFRT010000522.1, forward strand.
GTTGGCCCTACAGCCGATGGCCGCATTCCTGTCATTCAGCAGCAGCGCCTCCATGACATTGGACAATGGCTCAAGACAAATGGCGAGGCTATCTACAATACAAGGAAGCACTCGGTTGCTGGTATCAAGAGTGCCGGCCAGCAGCTCTATTTCACGTCCAAGAACAATGACCTCTATTGCATTTTCACGAGATGGCATGACTCCGTGGAAGTAGATTGGGCAACGGGAAATGATGTGAAAAATGTCAGCCTCTTGGGGTATGACGGAGGAATCACATGGAGGATCACGGAGGGGAACAAGTTAACGGTTGAAATCCCCAAAATTACGATCGAAAAAATTCCTTGCTTGCACGCCTGGTCGCTCAAAATAGAACGACACAAAACAGAATAAATCATATCCTTGGGTGACTGTTAATAAATCCCGCACGGCCGCGCCGTCGGGGTTTTGATGAGCCTTTCATTCACTCGGCCTGTTATGAACCCCAAAGGGGGTATTTTAACGAATCCCAGGGCAACGCCCTGGGATGGTTACGGTCTCTACCTGAGCCCTGCCGGGGTGCCCTGAATCATCAGGCCGGCACCCAATTAAGCCGCCCCGTCAGGGCTCATCGGTAAAGAGACCATCTTGACCCAGGGCGCTGCCCCGGGCTGCGATAGATCGCACCTTTGGTGCTTAAGCCAGCGCCATTCGGGTTGGCCCTCGGCCTCGCTACGGCAACTTATGCCGGTGAAACCCCATCCGCGAAAAAAAATCATCGCCCCACCTGAACGCTCCTGCGAGTGGTCATGGATTGCCGGCGCATCGATCGGTGAACTTAACGACTTCGATGAAGCCATGTACACACTGCACGCCGGCAAAGAACGCACGTGCCCGGGCAGCAACCACACCGACGCCTTCTATCTGGAGGTCGGCCTCACCAGTACAGATGAATCGATGCTTATTCGAGGACTCGATAATCCTATCAACTACGACATCGATATTATTCCGATCACACTCAACTACAAAAGAGAGTACAGCTTAACCAGTAACTTGAATTACTACTTGGGTGCCGGTGCCGGCGTTGCCATCACTGACATCAAGCTCAGCTCAGCAAGCGGCAGCAACTCGGCTGATGAGACCAGTTTCTACGGGCACATCTTCGCGGGCATCGTCTATGACCTGAATGAACGCTTTGAAATCTTTGGTGGTGCACGCTACATCTTCATGGACGGCCAGTTCCCATCGCTCGGATCTGTCGAAACAGATCTCGACGGCGATGTCCTCTTTGAAATCGGCGCGCGTCTCAGCTTCTAAACCAATCACTCAAATTTCATTCACCATGACGGCACAGTTTTATAACTGTGCCGTCGTTGTTTTTACTAATGATCTGGCATACCCGTCATCCTGGAGCCGGCAGTTGGTGCGTCAGCGATCAACGCAGCGACTCATGATGGGAATGCACGGGGCTTCATCGGCTTGCCGTTTTGCAAAAGAACGAAACGGCATCTCTCTAGCGGGTTTTTTACCACTTACCTCCCGGAATGCGTGTGGATATCGCCGCGCGCATTTTTTTCGCGGTTCTCCGGTCCCCGTCAAGGGAGCAGGGATTCGCCATGGCACCGGTAATGGGCCATCCGATTAATCGCCTGACGGCAATCATTATGTCTCGGTCCTGAAGTGCTCCAAGATGCACGCTCTTGCGC